>PHDR01000334.1 GCA_002841035.1 Bacteroidetes bacterium HGW-Bacteroidetes-12
TACCAGCCAACCTTCTTTTGTTTCTATGGGAGAACCTGCATTGCCAATTTGCACAAATTCCCATGGATATTTGGGCTGTTGTATCATTTTTGCTTCTCGCCAAACATTAATGCTGTTGGAATAGGCAATGTAATTATTAAACCCGTCTATGCGACAAAGCATGGCAAATTTTCCGTTTATTTTCCTTGGAAACAATGCCATTCCTTTGTTGAGGGCAATTTCGCCATTGATAGGCAAAATCTTGAAATTATAAAAGTCGGTTGTACTAATTAACTTCGGCATAATAGTCATTCTGTCATAAGCGGTGTAGGTGGCAAAATAAGTTACTTCGCCATTGTCATTTGTAAATTTTACAAATCTTGCGTCTTCAATGCCCCCTTGCTCGGTGGCTGATATGGGAAAAATAACCCTTTCTGAAATGGCTGAATCAATGGAAAAATGAATTTCATAATGTTCACAAGCCAGTGACAACATTATATTTAAGATTTTAAGTTGGTCTTCCGTAATGTCAGGGTCTTTAATTGCCAGTTCAAGTTCCCTAATCAATTCACTATAAGTAAATTTATCTTCTAATTTATCTAAAACAAAATCAGGAGAAATAATTTTTCCATGACACTTTTTTTTACTGTGGTTGCCTAAAATAACGGAAGGGATAAAAGTTTCTGGGTCTTGCATTTCAGCAATATCAATTTCAATCAAAGGAGAAATAATGCTTAAGTTTGCTTGCATGGCACACAACTTCTCCTTAAAACTTTTTTTATCGTAAATATTAAAGATAATTTTATCAGCTTCGGCCAGCATTTTGCCGACAGGTTCCAAAATGAGGTTGTTGTTTTTATCAAGAACTCCTTTGCGAAAAACGAGTGATGAGATATGTCCTTCACCGGTAG
Source organism: Bacteroidetes bacterium HGW-Bacteroidetes-12 (assembly GCA_002841035.1). GTDB lineage: Bacteria > Bacteroidota > Bacteroidia > Flavobacteriales_E > Vicingaceae > BRH-c54. Next base: position 891 of record PHDR01000334.1, read on the forward strand.
CACGGAAACTGATGACTACCCTTTTTTCACCTAAGCTAACTTGAGATTGGTCGGGGTGTTCCACCATGGAAGGATTAAAAAATGCAGCTGATTCAATGGAATATTCCATAGTAAAATAAGAACCGATGAGCACTTTTTGGGTCATGCTTAGTTTTTCAGGGTAGATGCCAATTTTTTCAAATATGTGCGATAATTTTTCAAAATGTTTTTCAAATATTTTCGAAATATTCCGGTGTCGCGTGGCGTATTTTCTAAGCAATTGACTCAAAACGGTATTTGCAACTTTTTCGGGCATGGCCAAAACTTTCTTGACAATATTTGATGCTCGTTCATCATTGAGATACAAAAAACGTGCAATTACCCTTGAAGGATCCGGAGAAAATACGGTTTTTTTTCTGGTTACATTTACTTGCATGGCATCCAATTTTAAATAAAGAGGTTTAAGGCATCACCGTTTAGGTTTCGCGACTTAAATGTTGGAATAGGTCCAAAAAGTACGTTGCTAAACTGCTAAACATGGTGTACTTTAGTGATATTAAAGTTAAGAATTTTTAAGATTTTATTCATGATTTTTTAAGATATTTATTTTAATTGCAAAACATTTTCATCAAAGTGTCTGTAAATAATTGACTGGTTACTAATTGATTCTGATATAAAAAATCAAAAGCCCGTTTCAATAAGAAACAGACTTTTATGGTTTGTGGCGTTGTTTAATGATTATAAATGTGATTTATTTTCCTACATTACATTCTTTCCATATACCAATTCAGCTGTTTTTCAATTTTTTTGAATTCAAAAATGGCAGTAATAATTTTTTGTATTCTTATGAAGGCAGTTTCGCTTTTAACTACATAATCAAATGCGCCATGGTGCATACAGCTTATGGCAATGTCAATTTTATCTTGTGAAGATAACATAACCACTGGAATATTTGGGTTTGAAGCTTTTATTTTATCCAATGTTTCCAAACCGTTCATTGCGTTTTTGTCCACACCATCCAGATAATAATCTAAAATAATCACATCAGGGTTGTGCGATAAATTTTCCATGCACAATTCACCTGTTGGATAAGTTTCAATAACAAAATCTCCATGCTGAAGAAATTCAATCTCTAATAATTTCAAGTAAACCGCATCATCATCTACCAGAAAAAGTTTTATTTTATTCTCGTTAGTCATTATTGATTGTTTTTAAATGCATTAAATTCTTCTTCTAATTCATTGCAAGCCTGCATACAAACTTTTTCAAGCTTCATCACCATTTCTGTGATGTCACCTGTTTGTTGCTGTGTGTTGGCATATTCCTGAACTTTTTTAGCCATATTTTCAAAATCGACGCTAATTCCCATGATTGAAAAGGAAGGAATCATTTTATGGACGGTTGCTTGCAATGACTTCCAGTCTTTATCAAGTAAACTTTGTTTCATGGTGTTGATTAAAGGCGGAGTTTGTTCCAGATAAAGTGAAATCATTTCCATCATCAGTACCCGATTGGATTTGGTTCGGACGTTTAAATAATTTAGATTGGTATATTTAATTTTTACAATTTTCGCCACCTCAATCACATCAGATTCTGTTGTGCTTGTAGTTTTCTTCAAAAAACTTACCATTTTATTGTACAATAACCTTTCGTCAACAGGTTTTGCAATATAATCATCCATTCCAACAGCTTTACATTTAGCCAGATCCACGGTGGTGACATCGGCTGTTAAAGCAATGATGGGAATATTTAAATTCATGGTGTTTCTAATGTATTCCGTTGCTTCAAATCCGTTCATTTCCGGCATCTGCAAGTCCATTAAAATAAGATCATATTTTTCGGTTTGCATTTTTTCGATGGCTATTTTGCCATTGCCTGCAATATCGCATTCAAATCCAAAATCGTCCAATAATGTTCTCATCAGCAATTGGTTAAGCGGAATGTCTTCAACTACCAATACTTTTACATTGGTTAATTCTGTATCAATTTCTGTAAGTTCCATATCAAAATCAGCAACAGCCTTTGTTTTTTGAAAATCCAATATAAAGCAAAAATTTGAGCCTTCGTTTACTTTGCTTTTCACGGAAATTGTTCCGCCCTGCGGTTCTATTAACTGCTT
>PHDR01000011.1 GCA_002841035.1 Bacteroidetes bacterium HGW-Bacteroidetes-12
CTTCCGGTATTGCAGGTCCAACAGGCGGAACAGAAGAAAAATCGGTAGGTACAGTTTGGATTGCCATTGCTTCTGAAAAAAGAGTTATTTCCAAAAAATTTATCTTTGGTAAAGAAAGGGACATTAATATCCAACGAACCGCAGTTGCAGCTCTTGGGATGTTGAATTTGGAGATGAGTTAAGAAAGAAGTACTTAGGAGTATTTAGGAATATTTAGGAGTACTTATTAGTATTCAACAGTACTTTTTTTATTAGAATCTTTGTGAACTTTGCGAAAAACTTTGTGTGCTTTGCGGTTAATTTTATTAAGAAAATATATTTCATAGACGGACACTATTTAGGAATACTCAAGCACTAATAAGTACTAATAAGTACTCAAGACACTTTAAGTACTTGTTTGCAACTATCTAATTATCAGAAAGTAAAATAAATAAAAGGCAACAAGTTTTTTTTATCCAAAAAAAAAGTTCAACTTTGCAGCCGCTACAACAAAAAGTAACGTGGCGATAACCGCCAAATTGGTCAAAAGAATATTCCTAGCGATAAGTAGTCCCGCTTTTAATAATCCTCGTACCGATTCGGTATAAAATAAATAACAATGACATTTAAAGAATTAGGTCTTGATAAGAATCTTATCAAGGCAGTAGAAGAATTGGGTTTTGAAAAACCATCACCTATTCAAGAAGAATCCATTCCTGCATTATTGCCAGGAGACAGAGATTATGTTGGTTTAGCACAAACTGGAACAGGAAAAACAGCCGCTTTTGGGTTGCCGTTAATACAACAAATTGATACAGAATTTAGAGCCATTCAAGGCATAATTCTTTGTCCAACCCGTGAATTGTGTTTACAAATCACCAAAGAGTTAAAAGCGTATGCAAAATATACCGAAGGTATTAAAATTGTAGCTGTGTATGGTGGAGCAAGTATCACTGATCAAATCAGAGAAATTAAAAGTGGTATCAACATTATGGTTGGTACACCTGGTAGAACCATTGATTTAATGGACAGAAAAGTGCTTAAATTTGATTCAGTTGCAACCGTTATTTTGGATGAAGCTGATGAAATGTTAAACATGGGTTTCAAAGAAGACATCACAAGAATTATTGAAAAAACCCCAGAATCAAAAAAAACATGGTTGTTTTCTGCTACAATGCCTAAAGAAGTAGAGCGTATTGCAAATACGTATATGGAAAACCCAATAAAAGTTACTGTGGGAACAAAAAATAGTTCAGCAGCAAACATCGAACACAGTTATTGCTTAGTGAGTGGCAGAGATCAGTATTTTGCTTTACGCAGATTCATTGATTTTTCACCTGAATTGTATGGTATTGTTTTTTGCAGAACAAGAAGAGAAACACAAGAAATTGCTGCAAAATTGATGGCTGATGGCTATAATGCAGATTCGTTGCATGGAGATTTATCTCAAGCTCAACGAGATAGTGTGATGAATAAATTCAGAAACAGAAATATTCAACTATTAATTGCAACAGATGTAGCAGCTAGAGGAATTGATGTAGATGATTTAACACACGTTTTTCATGTTGATTTACCAGACGAAATTGAAAGTTACACACATAGAAGTGGACGAACTGCACGAGCAGGAAAATCAGGAAAATCTATTTCATTGGTTAGCCCTTCAAAATCGAGTAGAATTAGATTGGTTGAAAAATTAATTGGTTCTAAATTAGCATTAACCAAAGCTCCTACGGGACAAGATATTTGTGGACAACAAATAATTAATGTAATAAATAACATTAAAGCTGTTGAAATAAATGAAAAAGGATTAGCTCCTTTCATCACACAAATACATGAAGAATTTGCTGATTTAACTAAAGAAGAACTAATAGAACGTATGGTTTCTCGTGAGTTTAACAAGTTTATTAAGCAATACGATAAATCTAGTGATATCAATATCGATCCATCAAGAGTTCGTCAAGGAAGAGAAAGAGGAAATGATAGAGAATCAGGAAGAAGAGAGGGAAGAAGTGATTCAAGTGATAGAAATTCAAAACGCTTATTTATCAATGTTGGAAAAATGGACGGCTTTGAGAACAAAGGTCAAATTTTAGGTTTTATCTGTAATCAATCTGGTATTGATGGTGGTTCAATCGGAAAAATTGATTTATTCGATAGCTTTGCTTTTATTGGCGTAGATGAAGGAATTGGCGAACAATTAATTGGAAACCTTAATGGTAAAAATATTGAAAACAGAGATATTAAAGTAGAATTTTCTAAAGATAAACCACGAAGCAGTGGCGGAGGAGGCGGATTTGAACGCAAAGAACGAAGCGGAGGTTTTGAAAGAAGAGAAAGAAGTTCATCATCATCTTCTTCTGATAGAAAAGAAAGATCATTCAAATCATCTGAAAATAGGGGTGGTGGAGATAGAAATTTTAGAGAACGAAGAAAAAGAAGTTAATTTCTTTTTAAACCATAAAAAAAGCTCAATGAAAATTTTCATTGAGCTTTTCTTTTGCGAATAACATTAATAAACAATTGATTACATTGCATAAGCTGGACAAGTATGTGATTTAATTCCGCTTCCTTCTCCAATTCCTCCTCCAGAACATTGTCTGAATCCAAACATGATTTCATGCCCATAATTACCATAAATTTTGTTTAAGGGAAAATCAAAAGCATAGCCAATAGTTATTGTATCAAACAATTTGAATTTAATTTGAGCAACAATAGCTTCGCCAACTCTATAGCCAATTCCCATTGTGAAATTTTGGCGATAGACCCAAGCCATATTCAAATCGAGTGCAGGAGGCCCAATACTATTCATTTTTAGCAGAAAAGACTTAAATATAGTCCAATTTTGATGAACAGACTGATGTCCCATTCCAATAAAATATTGGTTCACTTGTTTTGATTCTTGTCCGAGTTTAATATTTTTAAAAAATACTTGATTAATAGAAAAACTATAATATACTTTATTGTTATAGAGCAACAAACCAGGCATAAAATCAGGATAATGAAGTACAGAACCTCCCGCATTATCCAATACTGGATCGGGATTGTTGTTTCCAAAAACATTGCTAATGGCATATTGTTGAATACCACCAAAAAGACCAACACCCATAGTTAGTTTGGGAAAAACCTTTTTATGATAAGCGTAGGCTAATTTTATGTATGTTCGGGTAGTTAAATGTAATCTATCTTGTTCGAGGTAGATGCCAACAGCATGTTTGCCTTTGTTTGCATAATTTTTTTTACCCAACGACATGTGCGCACTTGCAAAAGAAGAACGTGGGGCATTATCAAAGCCAACCCATTGTAAACGGGTTCCTGCTTTAAAGTCGAAACATTTTGATGTACCTGCAAAAGCAGGATTATAACCAAAATTATTAAATGAATATTGCGAATATTGAGGCGATTGTTGGGCTTTTAAGGATATTCCTAAGAATAAGAATAGTGCTATGTAAATACTATTTTTCAAATTTATCTAATAATTGAAACAGCTCCTTTAAATGTTTTAGTATCACTGTTTTCAGGTTCTATTTTTAAAATGTAATAATAAGTTGAAACGGGCAAATCACCACCTAAATATTTTGCTTCCCAACCATCAATGTTTTCGTAGTTTTTTTTGTGGTAAACTCGCTGTCCCCAACGATCAAAGATAAAAACTTCATTTTTAGGATAAAACTCTAAAAACCGAATAAACCACGTATCATTAAAACCATCGCCATTAGGCGTGAACACATCAAAAGGAATAGGGTCAGGACAGTTAAAAGGTGGCACAACAACTATGTTTGTGTCTGTGCAACTATTGTCGTCAGTAATGATTACTTGATAACTTCCAACAGGAACGGCATTGAAAAGCCCAGAATTGTTAGAGCCAATACCTAAAAGGTTATAATTGTAAGGGGATTGTCCGCCAGAAGCTGTAATTAACACATCGGCAGCAGTTTGATTACATTCAAATGTTATTGGAGTTGCCTCAGATGTAATAATAACTGTTTCAATAAATATACTGCTTGAGTCAAAATCTGGAACACAACCTGTGTTGGTATTCATAAAAACCTGAACAATTTGGTTATTAGCCAAAATATTTATGGTAGCACCTGTTCCAGCAACCGTATCACCATTAATTACCCATAAATAAGTAGGTGTTATTGCTCCAAATGATGGATTCGCTGTGATTTGAATTGGCGTGTTTTTGCAAAAAGGGGCATTTGAAATATCTGGAACAGTTGTAAGATTTACATCTACAGGACACTGAGCATAAGAGGACAAACCAACTATACTTGATAATAAAAAAAATACAAAATGGGGTAATAATTTTTGCATCTGGCTAAATTACAATTTATTTTAATTTGTATAGTTTATTTTGAAATTAGGATAAATATGCTGCCAAACATTTTAGTTTGTTTGTCTTATTAAACAGTTGGATACTCAGAAATTAATAGAATTTTTTTTCAACAATTAATGAATTTTCAAATTTATTTTTTTACATTTGCCAATAATTGTCAAGTCAAAATGAAGCATCTTTAAACCCGAAAGGTTCACGAACACCATGAAAATTGAATAAAAGTGAGTAAAACAATTGGAACAACATTAAGAAAACTAAGAGAAGAAAAAGGTCTTTTGCTAAGAGAGGTTGGTGCTCAACTTTCGCTTGACCCTACAATTTTGAGTAAAATTGAGCAAGACAGACGGATGCCTACAAAAGAACAAGTGAAAGCACTTGGCGAATTTTATAAGCATCAAAAAAATGATGTTATTATAGCTTGGCTCTCAGATAAATTATTTTACGAAGTGAAAGATGAAGACCTTGCATTACAAGCAATGCAGGTTGCAGAAGAAAAAATCAGGTATAACATCGAAGACAAAAAAAGAAAATAATAGCTATGACAGGATTTGATATAAGAGAAAGACGAAACGATATAGGTTTAAGTCAATCAAAACTATCTGACATAACTGGTATTGAGCAAGCCCGAATCTCTGCATACGAATTGGGTAAATTGAACTTGTCCGTTAATGAAGTAAATAAAATTGCTACTCATTTAGAAAAAATTGATGAACCAGCCCTATTGAAACTAAAAAAGAAAAGGTTTCAAAACAGCCAACATTTAGATTCTATTACCGCTCAAAGACCTCGCAGAGGATATTCAAAAACCAAACGAAACAACGAGTATTTAGAAGTTCTAAAAAGCTTAGAATCCCAATTTTTTAATCCCCCAACCACAGGACTAAAAGCTGTTTCATTTTTTGCTGGCTGTGGTGGTTTGTGTTATGGTGTTAAGGCTGCCGGATTTGAAATTGTAGCTACAAACGAATTAGTTGAGAATTATAAAGCTATTTATGAATTGAATTTTCCTCATGTAAACTTTTTACCCAATGATGTCCAAGAGATAACCAAGTCTGATATTGAAAAGATTTTAAAGAAACATAAAAAAATTGATTTGATGGTTGGTGGTCCACCCTGTCAAGGTTTTAGTTTAGCAGGAAAAAGAGATGTCAATGATAAAAGAAATACACTATTTGAATACTATCTAAAAATTGCAGAGCAAATACAGCCAAAAGTAATCTTAATTGAAAACGTCCGACTGCTCACTTCAATGAAAGACCCAAATGGAAGTTTAGTTAGCAAGCGGATACTTGATACATTTGAAAAAATGGGATATAAAAGCAATTTTTATAGTGTAAATGCAAAGGATTATGGTGTTCCCCAACATAGAGAAAGGGTAATATTTATTGCCGTTCGAAAAGACTTGAAAAACCCTTCTTCAATTGCTGAAGCAAAATATGGAAATTCAATTAATCTATTTAACTCCAATCCGTCATATTTTACATTCGGTGATGCTGTTTCAGATTTAGATTATCTTGAATCGGGAGAATTAAGCACAAAAGATAAACTTCATCGGGCTGTTAAGCATCCAGAACATGTAATAAGATGGTTAGTTGATGTGCCACAAGGAAAAAGTGCACACGACAACATTGACCCTAATTTACGTCCACCGTCAGGTTATAACACCACCATAAAAGACAAGTTTGGACTGAACCTGCTGGAACAGTTGCAACAACCTACGGTATGATTTCAGGGTGCAGAAATGTTCATCCTATTGCCACAAGAGCATTAACAACAAGAGAAGCACTTCGCTTACAAAGTTTTCCTGATTCATTTAAACTCACAGGTAATGACGGAACAATCAGAACAGTTATTGGTAATGCTGTTCCTCCTTTGTTAGGTTTTGAATTAGCAAAATTTATAAAGGAAAATTATACCGATTGTGATTTTAAATGTCGCATAAATGCTCCTTAAAATCTACATCGGCATTATACTTTAAGGAAATACCATAGCGGCATTAAAAAGTTAAAATGGTATTATATGTTATAAAAGTACCCTGCTTGTAAATTAAATTGAAGCTGTTCGGGATGTTGTGCTTGTCCACCTCGTACCCCAAAATCTGGTGCGAGTTTAACGAGGTGTAACTTAAAATTTATTAAATTTGACAAATGATAACAACTGATAAAAATATTTTACAAAAATATAATTTTATTGACCTATTTGCTGGAATAGGTGGTTTTCATTTGGCGTTAAATCCTTTTGGTGCTCATTGTGTTTTTGCTTCTGAATGGGACAAATATGCTGCTGAAACTTATGAAGAAAATTTTAATGTCAAACCTTTTGGGGATATTACAAAGATAAAAGAAGAAGATATTCCTATACACGATATTTTATGCGGTGGATTTCCTTGTCAAGCATTTTCTATTTCTGGGAAACAAAAAGGATTTGAAGATACGCGAGGAACACTTTTTTTTGACATTGCAAGAATTGTAAATTGTTATAAACCTAAAGTATTATTTTTAGAAAATGTAAAAAATTTAGCCAAACATGATGATGGAAAAACATTGAAAACAATTTTAAATACTTTAGAAAATTTAGAATATAATGTTTTTACTAAAATTTTTAATACAAGTAATTTTGGTCTTCCACAGAATAGAGAAAGGGTTTATATAATTGCTTTTCATAATTCTATAGATTCAACAACTTTTAAATTTCCAACACCCACTAATGAACCTGTTTGTTTGGAAAATATGTTAGAAAACGAACCATCAAATGCTAAAATTATAGAAAGAAACGATATTGAAATATATAAAAATTATAGTGCTCCAACTTCTTTATTTTCTGAAATTGAATTATTAAATAAACCTATACAAATAGGTAAAGTAAACAAAGGCGGACAAGGCGAAAGAATATATCACCCATTAGGACACTCAATTACACTTTCTGCTTATGGAGGAGGAGTGGGTTCAAAAACTGGTTTGTATTTAATTAAGGGACAAATTAGAAAATTATCACCTAGAGAATGTGCAAGAGTTCAAGGATTTCCCGATTCTTTTAAAATTAATTCTATTAACACGCAGGCTTATAAACAGTTTGGAAATAGTGTTTCAGTAGATGTTTTACAACACATACTCATTGAGATTAGTAAAGTTTTAAAATTAAATGAAATTAAAAATACAACCAAGAAAGAATTAGAATATGCGTAAAGAACAACTTTTAGGTTCACAAACTGCAAAAAATGGCTTTTCAAATGAGACGATATTGTAGCAAAATTTAACAATTGGAAAATTGATGATAACGCTCAAAAGTGGTTGATTATTATGGAATATCAATTACAGGATATTGAATATGTAAAAGCTGTTAAGTTAAATGGATACAAAACTGATGTTCAAGTCCAAGTTACCATAAAACTTAAAGAAGCAATTGACGCTCAAAATCTTCAAGTCAAATTAGTTAGTAATCCTAAAGGTTTTAATCAAATTGATAAACGTTGGGTTAATAAATATATAGAAATGTGGAATTTACCAGCTGATATTTCTACTATTTTTAAGCGATACACTGGAGAAGTCGAACCAAATATTCCCAATCCAAGGGACAAAAGAAGAATGTTCGCAAATGAATTTAGCTCAAAAGAGCAAGGAAATATTCTAAAATGGTTAAATGATAACAAATCTTTAATAGTTTCAGATATTTTAAAAGGTCGTGGTCAATTTTCAGCAGAATGGATGTTAGTCGCTCAAAAATTAAAAGAAAATTCAAGATGGATATTAAAACCAATGAATTTTTGTTTAAACCATTTTGGAAATGGAGAAATTGTAATTACAAAACAAGGTAATTTTAAAATTGGAAGAATCACGATGCAAAGAAAAGGTGGCGACAATGGGAGAGATACTGCAAAAATGCTTCAATTCAAGATTAATCCTGCTGAACTATTTGATTATGAATAAGAATATGTGCCAAAAGCTGCTACAAATTTAACAAAGTGTAACTCGTACCAATAATAGCAAACTTACCACGAGTTAAAAACTTGCGGTAGCAAATGAATTAAAAATTACGAATTACGCAATGGAAAATAATTCTCAAATAATAATTTATACCACCGAGAAAGGTAAAACAAAATCAAGTTTTACTCTTTTAGATTTTCAAGAATACGATTTACACCTTCGTTTACAAAAGCGGAAATATTTTCTTTGCTATATTGTGTTTGGTCAATAGGTTTGCCTATAAACACAGTAACTTTGCCAGGGTTAATTTGTGATGAATCAGGTTTCCAAACCTTGTAAGTGCCATTGATGGTAACAGGAATTATTTTCACATTGGCTTGAAGTGCTAAATGAAATGCTCCTTTTTTGAATACGCCTATTTTACCACTTTTACTTCGTGTTCCTTCAGGAAAAATCATCAATGATTTGCCTTTTGATATTTTATCTGCCGCTTTTGCAATACTTACAATAGCCTTTTTTCTATTGGAACGATCCACAAATATATGACCCGCAACAAACATATACCAACCAACAACAGGTGTCCACATCAATTCTTTTTTACCTAAAAAGTGAAGATTAACGGGTAAACTCCCACACAAAACACCAATATCGAGATGAGAACAATGGTTGGCAATAAAAATAACAGGTTCATTCTGAGGCACGTTTTCTTTTCCTTTTACAGTTAGTTTTACGCCAGCAATTCGCATCAAAACTGGACCAAAAACAGTGCGGGCAACCATTAGGGGGAATTGCCTGTTTAAAGTAAATGGTATAAATAAAGGAGCAAATAGCATTAAGCTAAATGTCCAAATAATCATCAATGTTATTCTAAGCATCGAAAGCATAGCGTTGGGATTAATAAATTTCTATTTGTTACACTTTCAATTTAATTTACTTTTACTACAAAGTAATTTTTTTTGCCTCGCTGCAACAAAATATAACTATCATTAATAACATGAGAAAATGTGATAGTGTCTTCCTCATTAACTTTGTTTTTATTCACACTGATTGAGTTTTCTTTTAAAGCTCTTCTTGCTTCTCCGTTGGAACTTAAAAAATGAGTAGTAGTAACTAATAAATCTATTATAGAAATTCCATTTTCCACCTCTTTTTTTGGAACAGTTGATTGCGGAACGCCTTCAAAAATAGCTTCAAACAAATCTGCTGGAAGATTTTTTAGTCCATCAATTGCTTCTTGACCGGTTTTGAAAAGAATTTCCGATGCATTAAGTGCGGCTTCATAATCTTCTACAGAATGTACTCGAATAGTAATATCTTTTGCCAATTCTTTTTGTAAAATTCGCAGATGAGGAGATTGCTGATGTTCTTTGATTAGTTCGTTAATTTCTGTTTTGGGCTTTAATGTAAATATCTTAATATAGTTTTCAGCATCTTCATCGGTGGCGTTTAACCAAAATTGATAAAATTTATAAGGAGAAGTTTTTTTAGGGTCTAAAAAAATATTACCACTTGCCGATTTTCCAAATTTGGTTCCATCAGCTTTTTTTATCAAAGGCGTGGTAACAGCATAAGCTTCATTACCTGATTTTCTTCTAATCAATTCTGTTCCTGTTACAATGTTTCCCCATTGGTCAGAACCACCCAATTGAACTTTACAGTTTTTGTGCGTGTTGAGCCAATAAAAATCGTAACCCTGCACCAACTGGTATGAAAATTCAGTGAATGACATCCCCGTTTCTAGCCTTGATTTCACAGAATCTTTTGCCAGCATATAATTGATAGAAATGTGTTTGCCAACATCACGAATAAAATCGAGAAATGACATTTCTTTAAACCAATCGTAATTATTTACCATTTCAGCAGCATTCTCTCCATTGTCGAAATTTAAAAATTTTCGGAGTTGTTTTTCAATTCCAGCTTGATTGTGTTGCAATGTTTCGGCATCTAATAAATTTCTTTCGTCCGATTTTCCTGATGGATCACCCACCATTCCAGTTGCACCTCCTACTAAGGCAAAAGGTTTGTGTCCTGCTTGTTGTAAATGAAGTAAAATCATCACTTGTACTAAGTTGCCTACACCCAACGAATCGGAAGTAGGATCAAAACCGATATATGCAGCCGTTTTTTCTTTAGCAAATTGTTCTTCAGTTCCAGGCATCATATCATGTATCATACCTCTCCAACGTAGTTCTTCAATAAAATTCATAGCTTATTTTTTGAAATTCAAAATTAATAATAAATGCGTAAGAGATAGAATATAAATACAAACAGATTTTATTAAATCGAATAATCATGAATTTCTATCAATTTAAGCGTATCTCCTCTTATCTTTGCATCAAATTAAATTTCACTGTTTGAAAACAAAAACACTCAAAAAAAACAAAGTAAACGTAATTACGTTAGGATGCTCTAAAAATTTATTCGATTCTGAAATCACCATGGCTCAACTAAAAGCTAATGGTTTTGAAGTTGAACATGAAGCACAAACCGATGATTCAGAAATTGTTATTATTAATACTTGTGGCTTTATTGATAATGCCAAGCAAGAATCCATTGACACTATTTTACGATATGCGGAAGCGAAAAAAGAAGGTTTCGTTGATAAATTGTATGTAACTGGTTGCCTTTCTGAAAGATATAAGGATAGTTTGCAAAAAGAAATTACAGAGGTGGACGCTTATTTTGGAACAAGAGAATTACCGAAATTATTAAAAACACTCAAAGCAGATTATAAACATGAATTGATTGGTGAACGGATTATTACTACTCCAAGCCACTACGCCTATTTAAAAATATCGGAAGGCTGCGACAGGCCTTGTGCTTTTTGTGCTATTCCGTTGATGCGAGGCAACCATATTTCCGTGCCTATTGAAGAACTTGTGAAACAAGCAAAAAGTTTAGCGAAACAAGGCGTTAAAGAATTGATTTTAATTGCTCAAGAATTAACTTTTTATGGATTGGATATTTATAAAGAACGAAAGCTTTCTCCACTATTAAATGCATTGTGTGAAGTGGAAGGCATAGAATGGATACGCTTGCATTATGCTTATCCCTCAGGTTTTCCGATGGATGTAATTGAAACAATGAAAAACCAACCCAAAATATGTAATTATCTGGATATTCCGCTACAACACGCTTCAGACAATATGTTGAAAGCCATGCGAAGAGGAACAACAAGAGAAAAAACAACACAATTAATTAAAGAAATAAGAGCAATTATTCCAAATATAGCTATTAGAACTACTTTTATTGTTGGTTTTCCAGGCGAGACAAAAGATGACATTGAAGAAATGAAGGCTTGGATAAAAGAAATGCAATTTGAACGATTGGGCGTTTTTACCTATTCACACGAAGAAGACACGCATGCTTTTCAGTTAGAAGATAATGTTTCGGAAGAGGAAAAAGAACGCAGAGCAGAAGAAGTAATGGAGGTGCAGCAAAGCATTTCATTGTCGCTCAACGAACAAAAAGTAGGAAAAACTTATAAGGTGTTGTTTGATAGAATTGAAGGCGGTTATTTTGTGGGAAGAACTGAATTTGATTCTCCCGAAGTGGATAACGAAGTGTTGGTGGATGCGTCTGCTTATTTTGTTAGGATAGGAGATTTTGCCAATGTTAAAATTACTTCCGCTGGCGATTTTGATTTGTATGGAGAGGTATTGAATTAATTCATTGTGAGAAAATAAATTTTTAGTAACACATTAAATTGTATGAACAAACAAACACTATCTTTTGAACAAACAGGTTATTTTTCTAAACTAATAACTGATTATTTAGCTGGTAATAAAAAATTAAATCCATTTATTAATCAACCGTTTAATTTAGACGCTTTCAAAACACTAATTCAGCAGCGAAAAGAAACTAAAACTGACAGAAATACACTTGTTCAAGCATTAGAAAATCAATATAAAAACATAGCAACATCAGATTTTACTAAAACAAATATTCAACAATTAAAAAATGAGAATTGTTTTACGATAACTACTGGACATCAACTTAATTTATTTACAGGACCACTTTATTTTATTTATAAAATAATTTCGGTAATAAATTTAGCTAAGGAGCTTAAAAGAGCTTATCCCGAAAACGATTTTGTGCCTGTTTATTGGATGGCAACCGAAGATCATGATTTTGAGGAAGTCAATCATTTTTCGTTGTTAGGCAATAAAATTAACATTTCAAAAACACAAGATGGAGCTGTTGGAAGAATGAAATTAACCAATGTTGATGACGTGTTGCAAGAAATAAAAACTGCTTTGGAAGGCAGAAATGGAGCGGAACAGATTATTGAGTTGTTTCAACAATTTTATACTTCAGACAAAACATTTACTGAAGCAATACGAGCATTAGTAAATCATCTTTTTGATAAATATGGATTGGTTATTATTGATGGTGATGATGCAACACTAAAACAAACAATGTTTCCTTATTTTGAGAATGAACTCGTGTATCAAAAAAATGCTTCATTCGTAGAAAAAACATCACATCTGTTAACGGAATTAAGTTACAAGACTCAACTTACGCCAAGAGAAATTAATCTTTTTTATTTAGACAATCAAATTCGTGAACGGATTGTTTTTGAGGAGAACAAATACAAAGTCCTTAACACAAAGCTAGAGTTTTCTAAAGCTCAAATTTTAGAAGAATTGAAAAATTATCCCGAAAAATTTAGCCCAAATGTGGTGCTTCGTCCACTTTATCAAGAGGTAATTTTACCTAATTTGGCTTATATTGGTGGTGGAGGCGAATTGGCTTATTGGTTTCAGTTAAAAGCGATGTTTGATGCTAATAATGTCTTTTTTCCGATGTTAGTGCTAAGAAACTCTGTGTTGATTGTTGATGGAGGAAGTTGTAAGAAAATCAGTAAACTCAATTTAACAATGAAACAATTGTTTCTAGAAACGGAAGAATTGATTAAAACCTATTTAAAAGACAATGCTTCTATCTCTTTGGATATGAATGAAGAAGAAAAACTAGTAGAAGGTGTTTTTACAAAAATTGGATTAAAAGCATTTAAGGTTGATGCTTCGCTCGAAGCTTTGGTAAAAGCAGAACTCCAAAAAAGTTTAAAATCATTAGAAAACATAGCCGCACGATTAGTAAAAGCCGAAAAACAAAAAGAAGATATTGCTGTAAATCAAATTAGAGGCATAAAAGATAAACTCTTTCCAAATGGTTCGTTGCAAGAGCGACAAGATAATTTGAGTATGTTGTTGCTCTTTTATGGTGAACCGTTTTTAGATGAATTGTTGTTGCATCTAAATCCTTTAGAAAAAGAATTTGTGGTGCTTTATGAGTGATTCAACTCATTTCAAGTAAATCTGCATAAATAGCTAATACCTGAGGAATAACAAGCGTTTCATCATCATTCTTTACAACAAAATCAGCAAAAGGTATTTTTTCATCGTCCGAAAGTTGATTTTTCATGCGTTGAATAACTTCTTGTTCAGCAATTCCATCACGGGCAATTACTCGTTGAATTTTGATAGGTGTTGGAGCTGTTACTAAAATTAATTTATCTAATTCTTTAAATAGTTTTGTTTCTATTAAAATAGCGGCTTCTTTCATTACAAACGGGGCTGTTTTTTTTTTTTAGCCCATTGTTGAAATGCTTTTTTCACTTCTGGATGTATAATTTGATTGAGCGTTTCTAATGCTTTTGGATTATTAAAAACGAGTTGAGCTAATTTTGGTTTATTCAGTTGGTTGTTTTCAAATGCAACTGGAAATTCAGCTTTTACTAACCGAATTACTTTTTTGTTAGAAAAAAGTAATTTTTTTGCCTCAATATCAGAATTAAAAACAGGCACACCAAGTGTTTCAAAAACTTTTGCAACAGTAGATTTTCCGCTGCCAATTCCTCCAGTTAATCCAACAGTTAGCATATTTAACGAATATTTTTTTGAATCTCCGAAATTATAGAAAAACGCTAAACAACAAATCGGAATTCGTCTAAGTTTATTTTTTTTCTAATTCCTCAGCAGCAAATTCTTTAGCTATAGCAGCTTTTTCAATTTTCAACCGATTGCCACCTTCAATTTCAATGATAACAATATCGTCTTTCACTTCTGCAATTTTTCCGTGAATACCACCAATGGTAACTATTTTAGACCCTTTTTCAAGCGATTCTCTAAACTTTTTTTGCTCTTTTTGTTTCTTAACTTGTGGACGTATCATAAAAAAATAAAAAACTAAAAAGATTAAACCAAACATTAATATTGTTTGCAATCCTCCGCCTTCGCCACCTTCGGGAGATGCCATTAATAAGATTGAAGTAATATTGTACATAAAAATTATAAGTTATAAATTAAAAAAAAGTTGAATTAATTTGATTTTGGTGCTACTATTTCGCCTTTAAGGGCAATTACTTTTGTATTTGGAATTGTATTCGCAACCAATGTGATGGTTTTATTTTGAAGCCCAGATTTTCCTTCGGAATTAAAAACAACTTCAATGGTTCCATATTCACCGGGTTTGATAGGTTCTTTTGGCCAGGTTGGTACGGTGCAACCACAACTTCCTTGAGCAGATGAAATAAGAAGGTTTGATTTACCTACATTTCTGAATTTGAAAATTGTTTTAACTGTTTCACCTTGAGTTATTTGACCAAAATCTTTTACGTCTTCTTCAAATTCAAAGAAAGGTAAATTATCTTTGTCTATTTCTGTATTGCTTGCTGAAGCAGTACTCGGATTGTTAATTAAATCTGTAGAGATTTCGCTTTCTGTTTTATTGGTACAAGCAATAATAGACAGAGCTATTAAGACTGTGATTAAAGTTCTTTTCATGATATTATTTATTTTTTGCAAATATACTTATCTAAAAGAATTTATTGCTGCTAAAAGTGTTAAATAAAAAAAAACCGCTTCAGTTATGAAACGGCTTTTTTATAAAATATTCTTAAGAAACTTACTTGTAAGTGGTTATGGAAGCTTCTATTTTTTCTTTATACCCAAAAGGTTTTCCACTTTCTTTAGCTCCAGCTTCACCTAATTCTATGGCTTTTTTAGCACTTGCAATAGCACCTGCATTATCGCCTTTGGCATGTTGAATGTCAGCTTTTACCCAATAGGTGTACCAGTATTCTTGAGCTGCAATTGATTCGTTTATCCAAGTTAATGATTTTTCTAAATCTATTTTGTTATCTAAATAATATTTAGCAGCATTTCTATATACTCCAGCTTTATTTTTTTCTGTAGCTTCTGCCATCGCTTTTTCAATGTTTTCTAAGGCTTTTTTAGCTACATCTACATCAATTTTTAATTCAATGTAAACTTCAGCCCAAGCTAAAACTAAGCTTCCGTGAGTTGGCTGTAGTTTTTCAAAAGTAAATCGCATGGATTCTTGCATGATTCCTTTTCCAGATTTTACTGTGGTGGTAAGTACATTGTTTTTTTCGTCATATTTTCCATCTCCCCAACCATCAGTAACAGAGTTTAAAACCACTTTCCATTCTGTTTTCCCAGGGAAAGTAAAAAATGAATACGTTCCTGCTTTTACTGAATTACCATTAATTTTAACATCATCAGAAAATGAAATTAGTGTGTTTGTGTTAGCTCCTGTCCTCCAAATCTCTCCATAAGGAACTAATTTCCCGAAAATTTCACGACCTTTAACACTTGGTCTGGAATAAACAATGGTTACATCTGTTAATCCAATTCGTTGTTTTATTTCTGCATTTGGGCTAGGCTGAGGTAACTCCTGAGCAACAAATGTATTTAAAGATAATAAAGCACAAGACATAAGTGCTACAATAGTTTTTAGTTTTTTCATGTGTATATATTTTAAAGTTAAATTTCTTCAAAATTACGATTAAAAACTGAGAAAAGGAAATTTGTAATTTGCGAATGTGTACAAATTTATTTAAAAATTACCATTGGCATCGGTAGTTGCAGCAAAAACTTCCGTACATTTAGAAAAGGGTTCGTCACAATCTAACCAACCTTCAATGTTAAAATTGGCTAAAGGCTCTCCCGAGCAATCTTTTATTATTTGACCTGTAATAACAAATTCTTTATCGTCTTTTTTGCAACTGGTTATACTTAGTAGAATAGCTGCAAGTATAAAAATTAAATTTTTCATAGTTATTGGGTTTTAGTTAATAGTGAGTTTGGAGGTTTTAACTTCTTTTGCTGTTTTTAGTTGCACCATGTAAATGCCGTTGGGCAGGGTTGGGTTTTGAAAATACACTTGTTGCTGTACCTTATTTTTATCCATAATTAGTTGTTGAATATGTACTTGCTGTCCGTTTAGGTTGTAAATAACCAACAATGCGGTGGGTGTTGCATATTTAAACGTAGCTTCAATAAAAACGGTTTGCTCTTGGTTAGGGTTAGGAAAAAGCAACATACTCGGCACTACAGGTGCTTTGGCTATAAGGCTTGGTGGTGCAGTGTTTCCAAGCCGAGCAGCAGAAGAGCAACATATACCATACGGTTCATCCTTATCAGTATAATCCGAAGAATTAAGGTAATTAATGTCCAACCCCGGACTTGGTAATGATGGTGAATTACTATCGTAATAAAACGTAGCAAATCCACCCGATGCGATATCAAAATCGTCTTCTTTGGAGTAAATACCATTCATAACTAAAGGGTTTGGTTGACTCGGATATTCATAATACGGATTGCGGTGGTTCACTTTAATATCAAATTCGGTGCGGTAGGAAGTGTTGCGGTTGGTAACAAAGTTTTCTAAATAAAGTTCTTCATCGCCAATTTCTTGGGCAAGAAAAGTACGTTTAGCTTCATAATTCCCATTAGCTGCACAGGTATAATAAGCATATTGTTCATTTTTGTCATGGTCGGGAGCAGGTACGCCTGATGGTCCTACTGCATCTTGCTGGGTAAGGTTATATACAAAATCTTGGTCGTTTCTGTTTGCCGTATGTTTGTGATTTTTCCATGAAGGATAACCAGTTAATGGATTGTCTCCTAACACTACTTGCCCTGCCATCACATCAAAAGGCGTGTTGGCAAGTTTAGTGTTAATGTCTTCATTTAAAATATCGTTGTTATAGGGGTCGTTTCCATGATAATCTAAGGCAGATTCTGTTGGTACAAAACAAAAACCAGTGCCATTAGATTGTAGGCTCATATCTACAACAAAACCCAAAAATCCACGATCAGAATCCCAACAATTGTTACAGTTTTTATTTTTAATATTGAAAAGATTAATGTGTCCTCCAGCAGTAACACAAGTAGGTTGAGTATTGGTGGCATAAGAAGCAAACAAAGGAACTGTAGGAATAAAAGTTTTAGTTATTTTAATTTTAAAAAACTTTACTTTCAATGTAAACACATTGTGCCCAAAAGCACCACCACACAACAAACCATAGCCGTTAGGATTGGTGCGAGCGTCAACTCGGGCATTAATAAAATCAAAAGGAATCCATAAAATTTTTACAGATGTGTTTAAATCAAAATCAACAATAGCATCGTTGTTGTTTCTGGGCAAGTTGGTGTTGGGGTCTTGTTGCCGAGAACCATCTAAAGCACCATCAGAAAGGGCAAGCATTTTAGCATAGGTAGGCGTACCATTATTAGGGTAGGTTTTCAGCTGTGTAAAAAAACTAACATGGCTTGGTGCAGGTGCATAAGGCAACACAGGTGGTATTGAAGACCCTGGAGGAGCATACCATTTGAGTAATTGTCGGGGAGCTTTTTTGTTGAGCAGTTGCAAAATAGAAAATTGAGGAATAGAAGCCGTAAGCATAGCTGTGCTAGGCATAATTTGCCCAATAGAAGTTTCAAAAAAGCGATAGATATTTTGATAAGCCAACGGAATGTTAGCCCCTTGATGCGGAGAATCTACCGTAATTAATAAACGGGTGTTGTGTTTTTTGTTTAACAACTGATCGTCCATAAAACTTAAACAAGTGGGCAACCATAAAGGATGCTGTGCTAAATAAATTTGATTGTAAGGGTCGGCAGCTTCAACCAAAAAAGGATTGAGATCTAAAATTTGGTAATTAAGCGATTCCATGTAGTTGAGTGTGAAACGAGCAATAACACCTCCCATGCTCACTCCTATAATAACAAACTCTTGGTCGTTTTCTGATATTGATTTTAAATGTTCAATTAAACACATTAAATTCAGTGCATTGAAACGCATATCTGTTTTGG
>PHDR01000335.1 GCA_002841035.1 Bacteroidetes bacterium HGW-Bacteroidetes-12
GTCACTTTAGAAGATGTTATTGAAGAAATTGTTGGAGATATTAGCGATGAGTACGACCATGATGATGCGCCATATTCAAAGATAGACGAAAATAATTTTTTGTTTGAGGGTAAAATCAACCTAAAAGATTTCTATAAAATTTTAGAAATTGAAGATGCTTATCTTTTTGAGGAAAATAAAGGAGAATCTGAAACTATTGCCGGATTTATTTTGGAGATTCACGGCAAATTCCCCAAAAAACAAGAAATAATTAATTTTTTTGAATACTCCTTTAAAGTTGAACTTATGGACAAAAAAAGAATAAAACAGGTAAAAGTGACTATTAATAGGGAATTTGTAAAAGCGTAAAATGAAAAATTTTGGTGTGCTGTTCCTCTTTGCATTTTTGTTGGTGTCCTGCCGAAAAGAAACGTTGCCAAAACCAACATCCTATTTGAAACTTCAATATCCTGAATCAACCTATCAAAAAATTGAATCGGATTGTCCGTATAGTTTTGAGATTTCGAATATAGCCAACATCAATTTTAAAAATAATTGTGCGGCAAGCATTGAATATCCGAAGTTAAAAGCCACCATTTATATTACTTATAGGCCAATAAACAATAATTTAAATGAAATTTTAAAGGAAGTTGAAAAGCTTACTTTTGAACACACTTTAAAAGCAGATGCAATAAAAGCAAAGCCTTATGAAAATTTAGAAAAAAGGGTTTTTGGGAAATTGTATCATATTGAAGGAAATGTTGCCACAAATATTCAGTTTAGGGCAACCGACAGTGTGAACCATGTGCTTTCAGGAGCTTTATATTTTTATGTGCGACCAAATTATGATTCCATTCTGCCGGCAGTAAAATATATTGAAAAAGACATCATTCATTTAATTGAAACACTAAAATGGAAAAACCGAAAACAATTAAATATAAATACCCAAAAACAATAAGAATTTGGCTTATCATTGGTTTAATTATGTTGATTGGCCAAGTTATTTTAGGAGGAATCACCCGGTTAACGGGATCAGGGTTGTCCATAACTAGATGGGATATTATCACTGGCATTGTTCCGCCGTTAAATGCCTCAGCATGGGTGAATGAATTTGAACTTTATAAAGAAACGCCTCAATATCATAAAATTAATTCAACATTTACCATACAAGAGTTCAAGTTTATTTATTTCTGGGAATATTTTCACCGACTTTGGGTGCGCGCATTGGGATTCATTTTTTTAATTCCTTTTGTGATTTTTGTGCTTAAGAAACAAATGGATTCTTACTTGATAAAGCGGTTGGGCATTGTTATTTTGTTAACCATATTAACTGCTTCTGCCGGCTGGATTATGGTCCAGAGCGGCTTGGTGAACAGGCCTTGGGTAAATGCCTATAAATTGACAATCCATTTTACAATGGCAGTTTTGGTGATTTGGGCGATGGTTAAAACGGTTTCTGATGTTTACTTACTTGGAAGCAAATCCTTTATTCCTTCAATAAAAATAGTTTACTATGTTATAAGTATTGCATTTTTGCAAATGATTGTTGCCGGTATTATGGCCGGAATGAAAGCAGGATTGTATTATCCTTCCTGGCCCGATATGAACGGGGAATTTATTCCTGGCGTATTGTTAAACCCAGAAAATTGGGATTGGCACAATATGGTTAATTACGACTCTTATTTATTTGCGCCGGCATTGGTTCAGTTTACGCATAGAATGTTGGCTTATATATTGACTGTAGCAACAATTTACTTGTTTTTTAAATTAAGAAAAAAGGTGGAAGAGGCTTCAAAAAAATGGCTAAATGTTATATTAATTTTAGTGTTTGTTCAAGTTATTTTGGGTATTTTGACGGTATTAAATGTTCAGGGTAAAATTCCGCTGTTTTTTGGCGTAAGTCACCAACTGGTAGGTTTGTTATATTTTATGGGATTATTATTTTTATGTAATTCCTTGAGAAAACAAAAGGCATAAAAAAAGCTTCAGATTTCTGAAGCTTTAGATTCTAAAAGAAAAAAGTATTATTCAGCAGCTGGAGCTTCTTCAACTACAGCAGTTGAGTCAACAGCAACTTCTTCAACTACTGGAGCTTCTTCAACTGGTGCAACTTCTTCTACTGGTGCAACTTCTTCTTTAGGAGTTTCTTTACAAGAAACAGCAAAAACGCTTACAAAAAGTGCAATTGCTATAAAAAATTTAAATTGTTTCATTTTTTGATATGATTTTATTGTTAGTGCAAATTAACAACAAATTTATTAATAATAAAAAAAAATTAATTATTTTTTTGTAATTATTTAATTTCTTCAATTTCAGTGATTTTAGTGGCTTTATATAAAGCCCCTCCTCCAATCCCCGATATCTTTTTTGCAATATCATCCTGGCTTATTTTGTTTTCGTCAAAAGTGAATTGACCAATCTTCCCCACAAAGTTAACTTTTGAGTAGGTAACGCCTTCAACTTTGGACAATTTAGATTCAATTGTCTTGGCACAGCCAATTTCACAGGTCATTCCTTCTATCTCAACCTCAATACTTTTATAGCTGGCGGCAATTTCTTGTTTTTCAATTCCCGACTTATTAATGTTTGCGTCTTTTTTGGCTCCATTACAGGAAAATAAAACAAATGCCATTATTAAAATTAAAAGTGTTTTTTGCATAACCAGTTTTGTTTAAATGGACTGCGAAGTTATAAACTAAAAATTTTAAATCCGAATATTTATGCGATTTTTGTACGTTATTATAAAATGGAGAACAAAAAATTTAGCTGGATTTATTTGATTATTCTTTCCTTAATTTGGGGAAGTTCCTTTATTTTGATGAAAAAGGCACTGATAGGATTAACGCCAATACAAGTTGGAATATTCAGAATCCTTATAACAACGGCCTTTTTGCTTTTAATTGGGTTTAAAAGCTTGTTAAAGATTAAGCGGCGGCATTGGTACTATTTGTTGTTAAACGGATTTCTGGGCACTTTTTTTCCGGTT
>PHDR01000012.1 GCA_002841035.1 Bacteroidetes bacterium HGW-Bacteroidetes-12
AGATATTTATGAAAGTGAAATAACCTTTACAGACAATTCGATAATAGCAAGTCAGTGGTTATGGGATTTAGGAGATGGAAGCTCATCAACAGTTCAAAATCCAGTTCATTTGTATGGAGATTCAGGCGTATATCAAGTAGTACTTTATATGGAAAACGTGTATGGCTGTAAAGATACAACGCAAAAAAATGTAAAAATCAACCCTGTGTTTGTTGTTTTCATCCCAAATGCATTTACACCAGATGGAGATGGAATAAACGATTACTTTTTTGCTACGGGTTATGGAATAATTCAGTCAGAAACACTTATATTTGATCGTTGGGGAGAGCTTATTTTTGTAGGAGACAAATTAGAATCTAAATGGGATGGGATTTATAAAAATAATTTATTAAAAAATGATGTTTATTCCTATAAAATAAGGGTTAAAGATGTTTTTGGGAAATGGCATGAATACATAGGAAAAGTATCATTATTAAGATAAAAACAAAAGTTAGAAAGGTAATTTTTGGCACAATTTATTTGCGAATTAGAAGGTAACTCAATTTTATTACCGATAATTATTTTATTTATAAGTACCTTTGAATAAAACCCAAACACCTAAAAAATGAATAAGTACACGCTTTTAGTTGCCATTGTATTTTTATATTTAACAAGCACTTCTTTTGCTCAAATTATCCCCAATGGAAAAATAGATAACTTAGATGAATTATCCTTAAAAGAAACAACCTATACGCTTACTAAAGACGGAATTAAATTAGCAACAGACATTTATTTACCTGTTTTCAGAGATTCAATAGTAACAGACATTACCATTGCTTCAATTACTTATACCATAGAGCTTATAAAGAAAAACACTCAATTTATAATTTTTGACACCACCAATTTAAGTGCAACAAATTATAGTTTACCAATTATTTTTTCGAGAACACCTTATGATATTAGTACCGATGATTTAGGTGGAAAAATATTTCCTTTTTTAGGTTATGGGTATGCAATGCAAGATATGCGCGGAAGGTATGCTAGTGAGGGAGTATATTTTCCTATGTATAGCGATTCTTGGCAAAAGAATAATTACCATCCAAGTGTGAGTATGCCTATGGATTTATACCCAACATCAAGTTCTTCAAATTCGTTACATCATTCTGACGGAAGTGAAGCCATTTTCTTTTTGGCGGATAGTATGTTTAGAAGTTTTGATGTTGACCATGACGGAATAAATGATGTTTTTAAGTATTCCAATGGAAGTATTGGGATGTATGGAGCTTCTGCCTTGGGAAATTCTCAGTATCAAGCACTTTCAGATATTCCCTTTAGTGTAGCCACTAATCCAATAAAATGCCTCATGCCAACGGTTGGCTCTAATGAACATCATAATTATACCTTGTTTAATAATGGCGTTTTCAGAAGATCATTGGTTGAGGGCTGGATAACAGGGCAAATTAGAGATATGCATGATTCGTTAGTTGGTGTTGATACAAGTTTGACTAATACATTGCACAGTCCTGCTGATTACGGATATACTTCTCGCTTTAAGTTAGCCAGTGATTTAATTGATTGGTTTGTTGTTCATGATAATAATGGCTTTCCATCGGGAGCTCATCCGAATACTCCACTTCGAGCAGATTTAGACGCTTCATTTGCACCTGTTGATGCACAAGGTTTTTCAGATGTAAACGGAACAACCTCTCGTTATAAAAATTTAAACAAACCTATTTACCATTTATCTGGCTGGTGGGATATTTTTGTTGACGGACAATTACAAACATTTAATAATATCAGAAACCAAAATCCAACTTCAAATCAAAAATTGGTAATTGGACCTTGGACACATCAAACAATAGGTGCTGTTGCTGTTGGCGATGAGGTTTATCCCGAAAATGTAAAAGATGTGCTGGGTTTTGATTTAAATATAAACCCAAACGATTTTTTATCTGATTCTAATTTAATAAACGATATTTATAGCTCAGAGCTATTTTATTGGTATAGAAAACATTTAGGCGGAGAACCATTTTTTATTATCCCAGAATCGCAAGATTGGCAAACATTGGGAACAAATACTATTCGTGTACCAGCAAAAAATTATATAGTACCTTATTACAAATTTTTAAATTACATTGGAGGACAAAGTCCTCTTGATAGTTTATTTGTAGAAATGAATGTGGGAGGAGTGATTTCTTCTTTTTATTATTCATTACCCATTCTTTCACCTCCATTGTTTAATTTAAATCAGCCATTAGTAGCTTTTGACTCTACTTATTTTGATCAAATAAAAGACATTAGACTTTACATAACAGGCCCATCAAACGATATCAATAATAGTGGCGTTGGTAATTATTGGTTAGAAACAGATTCTCTGCCATTTTCAAATGGAGTGGTTAGAGAGAAAATATTTTTACATCAAAATCAAACTGCAAATGGCAATGCTCCAACAACCAATGAAGGAACTCTTTCTTATATAGCCGACCCAAATAACCCTGTTTTAACCATTGGAGGCAACAACATGATACCAAAGTTGCCGATAACTAATGAGCGTTCACAAGGTTCAATTAATTTAGCGAATCCATTCTATGCACCAACAACAATGAACCGTGCTGATGTTATTTCTTTTGAAACAGCTCCGCTTATAGATACCATGACAGTTATTGGTTTTCCAAAAGCATCTCTTTACGCTAAAGGAAACACAACCACTTACTCGACCGCTAAAACTGATTTCGATTTGGTAGTTAGAATACTGGATGTTTATCCTGATGGAAGGGAAATGTTTATTACAGAAGGCGTTGTTAATGCTAAAGCCAGAGAATATGCCAAATCTATTTTTCAAGGAAATCAAAACGATAATCTTGTTTTAACAAACATTGATAATAATACTTTTTATCATTTTGAATTTGATATGTTGCCACTCGGACATACTTTTGGAGCTGGTCATACCATAAAATTTTTAGTAAGCAGTAGCAATCATCCTAAATATCAATCAAATCCTCACTTGCCAAACAACGCTAACCAGTTTTTTAGATGGAGTCCTGGCGATACATTAGGCTATAACTATAACGGAAGTTGGATGTACCCACAGCAAAGTCAAATTACGTTAGAATTTACGAATCTTTATCCTTCTTATATAGATTTACCTCATGTTGTCCAATTGCCCAACAATATTAATGAAAATAGAACTGAAAACCGATTTGAAATTTATCCTAATCCTGCTCAAAATCAGATTACTATTAATAGAACCAACAACAAAGCAGCTTCAGTTATCATTTATTCTTTATTGGGAAATGTAACCTATCAAAGCAATTTAAAGGATAATGAACTTTATAAAATTATTGATATCAGTAATTTTGCTAATGGCATTTATTTTATTAGTATCACAGATAATAAAGGTGAGAAAAACACGAAAAAGTTTGTGAAAAATTAATAAAAATAAATTACTATTCATTTATTTTTCAGAATGAACATTACCCATTTAAAAACTTTTTCAGAAATACTTGAAATTTAATAAAAAAAGACTATTTTTGCCGTCCTTTTTTAGGGAAGGAATAATTATTTATAAACCATATTAATAAAGAAACAATGACAAAACGTTATGAAACTGTTTTCATTTTAACTCCCGTTTTATCTGTTGATCAGGTAAAGGAAACAGTAGTAAACTTTAAAAAGTTTTTAAAAGATTCTGGTGCAAAATTATTGCACGAAGAAGATTGGGGGCTAAGAAAATTAGCATATCCTATCCAAAAAAAATCAACTGGGTTTTACTACTTGTTCGAGTATGAAGTAGAAGGCGAAGCAATAGGAAAAATTGAAATCTCATTGAAAAGAGATGAAAAAGTAATGCGTTTCTTAACCGTTTCTCTTGACAAACATGCTATTGCATTTGTTGAATCAAGAAAACAAAGAAGCAAAAAAGAAAATCAAGTATCCGTTGAACAATAAAATTTAAAAACCATGTCAGAAAATTCATCAGAAATTAGATATTTAACTCCTCCAAACATTGAGTTAACCAAAGAAAAATATTGCAGATTTAAAAAACATAAAATTAAATACATCGACTATAAAGATGAGAAATTTTTATTGCAATTTGTAAACGAACAAGGTAAGTTGCTTCCAAGAAGAATTACAGGAACATCTCTTAAATATCAACGAAAAGTTTCGCAAGCAGTTAAAAGAGCTAGGCATATTGCACTTATGCCTTATGTAGCAGACATGCTTAAATAGAGTCTGTTTATAATGTCCGATTTCTTCGTTATTCTTGTTTTAAAAACCAGTCATTTACAAAAGTAAACTCCTGATTTTTAAAACTGCGAAAGCCTCGAACTCAAACATTATAATTCAGCCTCCGAACTTTATAGATAGACTTTAGAATACGAAAGTCTAAAAATAAGAAGCAAATTAAAGAAACTAAAAAAAACGCAATTAAAATGAAATTAATATTAAACGAAAATATAGACAACTTAGGTTTTAAAAACGATGTTGTTACCGTTAAAAACGGATACGGTAGAAATTACCTTGTACCTAAAGGATTGGCTAAAATGGCTACAGATTCAGCACTAAAAATGTTAGCTGAAAACTTGAAACAACAATCAGTTAAAAATAAAAAAGTAAAAGATGAAGCTGAAAAAACAGCTGAAAAACTAACTAAACTCGTGTTGAAAATTGGTGCAAAAGCAGGTGAGAATGGTAAAATTTTTGGTTCTATCAATACGCTACAAATTGCAGAAGCAGCGGAAAAACAAGGAGTGATTTTAGATAAAAAATTAATTAAATTGAAAGGAGACGCAATTAAATCTCTTGGAAATTATGAAGCTGAAGTAAAATTACACAAAGAAGTAGATGCAATAATTAAATTTGAAGTTGTTGAAGAATAACAAAAAAAAATACTACATTTGCATAAAATATTGAAGATTGAAGGAGAGGGGACAAAAGTCCCCTCTTTTATTTACTAAAAACAGGATGATAACAGAATCACAATTATTAGATTTAATAACACCTACACTTGAAGAAAAAAATTATTTTGTGGTTACCTTAGAAGTGCGTCCAGGAAATAATATTTTAATTGAAATTGATAGTGCAAATGGAGTTAAAATAAGCGATTGTGTAAGTGTTAGTAAAGCTATTGAAAATAATTTAGATAGAGAAAATGAAGATTTTGAATTACAAGTTTCTTCGCCCGGGCTAGATAAACCGTTTAAAGTAATTCAGCAATATGAAAAAAACATTGGAAAAGACGTTCAGATTCAAACCCTAGAAAATAAAATTGAAAAGGGGAAATTGTTATCTGTTAATAACGAAAGTATTACAGTTGAGATAGAAAGAAAAGAAAAAGAAGAGAAAAAAAAGAAAACAATTATTGAAAATAAAGCATTTAATTTTAATCAAATAAAAGAAACAAAAATAATAATATCATTTAAATAAAATAACCAACTATGGAAAGTGTAAGCCTTATTGATTCTTTTGAAGAATTTAAAGAATTTAAAGACATTGACAGAGTAACCCTCATGAATATATTAGAAAACGTATTTAGAAGCACCATCAAAAAAAAATATGGAGATGACGAAAACTTTGATTTTATTGTAAATGTTGAAAAGGGAGATTTAGAAATTTGGAGAAACAGAGAAATTGTTTATGATGGTGAAGTAGAAGACGAAAATAAGGAAATAGCTTATTCGGATGCGATAAACATTGAACCTGATTTTGAAATTGGAGAAGAAGTTTCGGAAGAAGTTAAAATTGAAGATTTTGGTAGAAGATTAGTGCTTTCTCTTAGACAAAATTTAATGTCTAAGTTAATGGAATTAGAAAAGGACAACATCTACAAACAATATAAAGATAGGGTTGGCGAGCTTATTACTGGAGAAGTATATCAAATTTGGAAAAGAGAAATTTTGATATTAGATGATCAGGACAATGAATTAATATTGCCAAAAACGGAGCAAATTAACAGCGATAGATTTAAAAAAGGAGATAGTGTGAGAGCGGTTGTTGTTAGAGTTGATATGAAAAACAACAAACCAGCAATTATTCTTTCAAGAACATCACCACTTTTCTTAGAACGATTATTTGAATTGGAAGTTCCTGAAATTTTTGATGGATTAATTACCATTAAAAAAATTGTGAGAGAACCAGGTGAAAGAGCAAAAGTTGCAGTGGAATCTTATGATGATAGAATTGATCCTGTTGGAGCGTGTGTGGGAATGAAAGGAGCTCGAATTCACGGCATTGTTAGAGAATTGCGAAATGAAAATATTGATGTAATTAACTACACAAACAATATTGAGTTGTATATACAACGCTCATTAAGCCCTGCAAAAACTACTTCTATTAAACTAGATAGAGAAAATAATAGAGCAGAAGTATTTTTGAAACCAGATCAAATCTCTTTAGCTATAGGCAAAGGAGGTCATAACATTAAACTAGCAGGAAAACTTGTCGGTTTTGAAATAGATGTTTACAGAGATATGGATGATGATGCTGATGATGTTGCATTAGATGAATTCTCTGATGAAATAGAACCATGGGTAATAGAAGCGTTAAAATCTATTGGTTGCGATACAGCCAAAAGTGTATTAGAATTAGAAGTAGATGATTTAGTAAAAAGAACAGATTTAGAAATAGAAACTATTGAAGATGTTATTAATATTTTAAAACAAGAATTTGAAAATTAATACTTCTCTATTTAGCATCGGATTTTAAAATTAATAACAAAAATTTATTGATTAGAATAATTAATAGAGTGTAAATAAAAGGATAATAGATTATGTCTAACGGATTACAAGTAAAGCGATTAAGTAAAGTGGCAAAAGAATTTAACATTGGAATTCACACCATTGTTGAGTTTTTAGAATCTAAAAATATTACGATTGAAAGCAATCCTAATACAAAATTAGACGAAAATATTTATGCCGTTTTGCTTGATGAGTTTCAATCAGATAAAACCGATAAAGAAGCTGCTAAAAAAATTACTATCGGTTCAGAAA
This sequence comes from Bacteroidetes bacterium HGW-Bacteroidetes-12, assembly GCA_002841035.1. Lineage (GTDB taxonomy): Bacteria > Bacteroidota > Bacteroidia > Flavobacteriales_E > Vicingaceae > BRH-c54. Next base: position 6,969 of record PHDR01000012.1, read on the forward strand.
AAGAATCAATTTCTTTGAAAGAGCCTGTTGTGAAAGAAAAACCAATTGAAAAAATTGTTCAATTACCAATTGAGGAACCAAAGCCAATAGAGCAACCACAACAACCAATAGAAGCCCAACCCGAAGAACAAACAGGTCCGAAAATAATATCTAAAATTGACTTAGACAGTATTAATAGTAAAACAAGACCTGACAAAAAAGCCAAACCAACAGAAAAACAAAAAATTGAAGAAGAAGTAAGTGAAAAACCAGTTGAAGAACCAAAAGAAGATAAAAAAGAAGAAAAAACTTCACACCAACGAGAAAACATTGAGACAGTTTATACTAAACTAGCAGATCCTAAAGTTTTAAGGACGATAGAACTTCCTGTTGAGAAAAAGTTTGAAAAGAAACAACCAGTAGCATCCTCAACCACGAACAAGCCTTCTGAAGATAAATCTTCAAAAGATAATAAATCCAAAAGAAAACGCCTACCTAAAAAAATAGATGTAGCTCATACAGCAAAAAAACCTTACGAAAAAAATGTGGCAGGCTCGAAAGGAGGACGTGTTGAGAAGAAACATGAATTAACAGAAAAAGAAATTCAAGATCAAGTAAAAGAAACCCTTGCTCGATTAACTGGCACAGGAAAAAATAAATCAGTTAAATACAGAAAAGACAAACGACAGGCAGCTAGTGAAGAAGCTCAACGAAATGTTGATCAAGAAGAAAGAGAAAAATCTATCCTTAAAATAACAGAGTTTGTTACTGTTAACGAACTATCAAAAATGATGGAAGTTAATGTAAACGAAATTATTGGAGCCTGTATGAGCTTAGGTCTTTTTGTTTCTATAAACCAGCGTTTAGATGCAGAAACCATATCAATAATTGCTGAAGAATACGGTTATTCTGTTCAATTTATATCTGCATCAGAAAATATTGATATTGATGTAGCCGAAGAAGACGATCCAAAAGATTTAAAAGATAGAGCTCCAATTGTTACCGTAATGGGACACGTTGATCATGGAAAAACATCGTTATTAGATTATGTCAGAAAAGCAAATGTAATTGCAGGAGAAGCAGGAGGAATTACGCAACATATTGGTGCTTATGCTGTTACTCTTGATAATGGCAAACAAATCGCTTTCTTAGATACACCTGGTCATGAGGCTTTTACAGCCATGCGAGCTAGGGGTGCTCAAGTTACTGATATTGCAATAATAGTTATTGCAGCAGATGACAACATCATGCCTCAAACAAAAGAAGCAATAAACCATGCTCAAGCAGCAGGAGTTCCTATTGTATTTGCATTTAATAAAATTGACAAAGAAGGAGCTAACACAGACAGATTAAGAGAAGAACTTTCTGCCATGAATATATTAGTGGAAGAATGGGGCGGAAAATATCAAACACAAGAAATATCAGCCAAATTTGGTACTAATGTGGACTTATTACTCGAAAAAGTGTTACTCGAAGCTGAAATGTTGGAGTTAAAAGCTAATCCTAACAAAAGAGCAAGAGGTACAGTTATAGAATCTGAATTAGACAAAGGAAAAGGATACGTATCTACATTACTTGTTCAATCTGGCTCAATGAAAATTGGAGATGTTTTGCTTGCTGGGTGTTACAGTGGAAAAATAAAAGCCATGTTTAATGAAAGAGGCTCTAAAATTATGGAAGCAGGACCATCAACACCAGTTGCCCTCTTAGGATTAAATGGAGCTCCAAGTGCAGGAGATAAATTTCTTGTAATGGAAGATGAAAAAGAAGCAAGAGCCATCGCAGAAAGAAGATTACAATTAGTTAGAGAACAAGGTGCAAGAACAAATAAACACATTACCCTTGACGAAATTGGAAGGCGTTTAGCTATTGGCGATTTTAAAGAACTAAATGTTATTATTAAAGGTGATGTGGATGGATCAATTGAAGCATTATCAGATTCACTACAAAAACTTTCTACCGACCAAATTCAAGTGAACATAATTTTGAAAGCAGTGGGTCAAATCACTGAATCAGATGTTATGCTTGCAGCAGCTTCAGAAGCTATTATTATTGGTTTCCAAGTTAGACCTTCGGTAAATGCAAGAAAAATTGCAGAACAAGAACAAATTGACATCCGATTATATTCTATCATTTATGATGCTATTGAGGAAGTAAAAGATGCTATGGAAGGTATGTTAGCACCTAAATTTGTAGAAAAAATAACAGGAACCATTGAAATTAGAGAAATCTTTAAAATTTCTAAAGTAGGAACTATTGCGGGCTGCATGGTTCAAGATGGAAAAGTTTTTAGAAACAGCAACATTAGAATTATTCGTGATGGAATAGTAGTTTATACAGGCTTGTTAGGCTCTTTAAAACGATTTAAGGATGATGTGAAAGAAGTTGCCAGAGGCTATGAATGTGGTTTAAACATTGATAAATTTAACGACATTCAAATTGGTGACATTGTAGAAGCATACGAACAAGTAGAAGTGAAGCAGAAGCTATAATGTTAGCAAATGTAAAAATTCAAAAAATAAAGAATTGAATGTTGAGAACTGAATACTGAATGGAATTTGACAACTATAAAGGAAAAAAATTTTGCAACAACACTTCTTTTTTTGTTGATGATAACCTTACTGTAGAAAAACCTCTTCAAATAACAATAAATAATCAAACTTTTTCAATTACCATGCGCACACCTGGTCATGATGAAGACCTTGTTAGAGGATTATTATACACCGAAGATATTTATAGAGGAGAAGAAAATCTTCCCATTCAATTTACAGACAACATAGAGAAAAATACTTCCAATGCCAATGTTGTTATTAATGAAGCATTATTAGGATTAGGCTATAAAAATAGCAGAAATCTATTATCCATATCCTCTTGCGGAATTTGTGGTCAAAAGGAATTAGCAGACACTAGTCAATACACATCAATTACAGATATTAAGGAAGATGTTTTAGACATAAAAACATTCTATAAAATGGTTGACGTAATGAGAAAAAGACAACCTACATTTCATCAATCAGGAGGTTCGCACGCAGCAGCAGTATTTTCTGAAGACAATATCCTTTTATGTGCTAGAGAAGACATAGGTAGGCACAACGCTGTTGATAAAGTAATAGGGTTTCTTATAAATAACAAAAAAATTAAAAAAGCAAAATGTATTATAGTAAGTGGAAGAATTTCTTATGAAATAGTATCAAAAATATTTGCAGCAAAAATACCAATACTAGGAGCTGTTTCCGCCCCATCAACCTTATCAGTTGATTTTGCTAAGGAATTAGGCGTAACACTATTAGGGTTTTGTAGGGAAAACAAAGCTACGTGCTATTCTCACCCTCAAAGAATCAAAAATTAAAGACATCATCTTAATTAAAAAATCAGTTTTATTTTAAGACAAACAATAAAAATTATTAAATTGTGTTTATCACATACAAATTATTAACTTTATACTTTAAAATTTTTTGTGTGATAAAAAAAACACTCATATTTTGTATTTTATTTTCAGCATTAAACACCTTTGCACAAACTTCTGCACCTAAATTTAGTAATGAATTTTTAGCAATAGGAGTTGGAGCTAGGGCATTAGGAATGTCAAACGCTCAAGTGTCTTCTGTAAGTGACGTAACCTCTGGCTACTGGAATCCAGCAGGATTAATGGGGTTAACTTCTGATTTTCAGGTTGATTTAATGCATGCAGAGTATTTTGCAGGTATTGCAAAATACGATTATGGAGCTTTTGCTACTAAAATAGATAGTGTGAGTGCATTTGGTTTTTCCGTTATTCGTTTTGGCGTAGATGACATCCCAAACACAACTCAGTTAATTGATGCTGATGGAAATATAGATTTCGACAGAATTTTTTCTTTTTCTGTAGCAGATTATGCCTTTTTATTTTCCTATGCTCGAAAATCAACAAGAATAGAGCATCTAACTTATGGTGCAAACGTGAAAATAATTTACAGACAAGTAGGCGATATGGCAAAAGCGTGGGGCTTTGGGTTAGACGCAGGAGTGCAATATAGAACACTAAATAATTGGGGGTTTGGACTGATGGCAAGGGATATTACATCAACATTTAATGCATGGAGTTTTTCACTCGACCAAAATACAATCGATGTTTTTAATGCAACTGGAAATGAAATCCCTGACAATTCAATGGAAATAACCCTCCCAAAATTTATTTTGGGAGTAAGTAAATATTTTAACTTAACTAAAAATAATAAGTTTGGTCTTTTAAGTGAAATAAACTTTGATTTTTCTACCGATGGAAAAAGAAATGTTCTAATTACAGGAGACCCTATAAGCATTGATCCTCACTTGGGAATAGAAGCCAATTATAATAAATTAATTTTCGTCCGCTTTGGAGTCGGAAATATTCAAAAAACAACCACTATTTTTAATAATGATCAAATAACATGGCAACCTAATTTTGGTATTGGTATTAAATTCAGAGGTATTTCTTTAGATTACGCACTAACAGACATTGGAGATCAATCTGAGGCACTTTTTTCTAATGTTTTTTCATTGCGTTTCGACATTAATAAAAATACAGCAACACAAGAAAAATTTAGATAAATTTCTTTTACATATTTCTTTTACATATTTTTTTTGTAACTTTATTTTTTAAAATAAGCCTTTATTGTGTTTGGAAACAACAGAAATACCATTATTTCGTTCTCTTTTTTGATTGTTTTTACATCATTCAGTTTAATTTCTTTTGCCCAATTCAACAACAGTTGGATAAATTACAACCAACCCTATTATAAATTTAAAATTGCAGAAACAGGCATTTTTAGAATAGATTCTGCAACACTTTTTAATGCAGGAATACCAATTTCTTCAGTAAATCCTCAACACTTTCAACTTTTTGCTCGTGGTCAAGAAATTCCTATTTACGTTGAAGGAGAAAGCGATGGTATTTTCAATACCACCGATTATATTGAATTTTATGCTCAACACAATGACGGTTGGCTCGATGAACAACTTTATGGCGGAGCAGCCAATCATCCAAATCCTTATTATAGCCTAACAACAGATACGATAAGCTATTTTTTAACTTGGAACAACTCTACTTCCAACTTACGTCTTACAGTTGAAACAGACACTTCATTTTCTTCATACACACCAATAGATTTTGTCTTAAAAGAAAATACTGAAATTTACACACAAGGAAATGGTACTGTAAATCCTTATTATGATGGAGAAACAATTAATGTTGGAGGAAGTAGTGTTTCTCTTTTTGGTTATGCACCTACAGAAGGTTGGTTTGATTTACCATATAGCTTAGGTGGTTCAAGAACAAAGACTATCAGTACAAAAAATGTATATTCACTAGGCTCTAATGCTAAAATTAAAGCAGTGGTAACTGGTCAATCTGATTTTTCGTCCCTCCAAATTGATCAACACCTTAGAGTTTCTATGGGCACTTCTGTTTGGGATACTTTATTTGAAGGATATAAAAAAATTGATGTTAATAGAAGTATTCCATTAACTCAATTAGGGGCAAACACAACCTCAGTTACATTTTCAAGTATAAATAGTTTAGGTTCAGGAGTTGCCAGACAAGCCATTGCTTATTTGAAAATTACCTATCCGCACACGCTCGATTTTGAAGGAGCAACTTCTTTTTCTTCCTTTTTTGTTGATGATAACACTTCGCAAACCAAAAGTTATCTCAATTTTAATAATCTAAACAACACAGGAAACATCTTGTTTTATGATTTAACTAACCGAAAAAAAATAACTGTAATTCCTTTTGGAGGTAGTTTTCATTGTTTAGTCCCTAACGGCAACGGAAACAAAGAATGTTACGTTACTTCTGTTGGTCAGGTAAAACCAGTAACCCAACTTTTTCCTATCAACAACACAGGCTTTTTTGTAAATCACGCTCAAAATCCTATAGATACCGCTTTTATTATCATTACACATCAATCATTAATGAGTGGTGCCACAGACTATGCTACTTACAGGTCAAACCCTGGACCAGCAGCCCAACCTCAAAATCCGATTATTTTTGATGTAGAAGATATTTACAACCAATTTTCTTTTGGCATAGAAAAACATCCCATTGCTATTAGAAATTTTATTGATTATCTCTTAACCAATTGGAATTCAAAACCTAATTATTTGTTTTTATTAGGGAAATCAGTTAAAGCAAAGGAAATAAGAAAAAACAATACAAATTTTACTAATTGTCTAGTTCCTTCGTTCGGAAATCCTGCCTCAGATAATATGTTAACCATAGGATTAAACGGAAGTTTACCTTTTGAACCAGCAATTCCAACAGGAAGATTGGCAGCTAAAAATAACCTTGAAGTAGATTGGTATTTAAATAAAGTACAACAACACGAAAATCCTGTGTTAGGAAACAACGGTGAAACAGAATGGATGAAACGATTGCTGCATTTTAGCGGAGGAACTTCACCGAGTGAGCAACAAGTCTTTACTTCTTTTGTTAATAGTTACAAAACCACTATAGAAAGCCCCCTTTTTGGAGCAAATGTTAAAACATTTACAAAAACAACAACAGCACCAATTCAAATTACCTTAGCAGATTCCATAAAAAATTTAATAGGAAGTGGAGTGTCATTCATGACTTTTTTTGGACATGCTTCTGCAACAGGAGGTTTTGACCAAAATATTGATAATCCTGCCAATTGGCCCAATCAACAAGGTCGGTACCCAATTTTAATGGGATTAGCTTGTTTTGCTGGAGATATGCATTTGCCTAATGCGAATAGTACAAGTGAAGAACATGTCATCATAGACAACAAAGGAACTATTGGGTTTCTATCTTCTGTAGATTTAGCATTAAGTAATACATTACACAATTACGCGACTAATTTTTATACTAATTTATCTCAAACAAAATATGGAGAATCTATTGGAAGGCAAATTAAAAACACCATTAAGACAATAACACAAAGTTCTGGTAACGATATTAAAAACTTTACAAATTCGGTTGGACTGAATATTTCTTTCCATGGAGACCCTTCCATACAACTACACACATTCGATAAGCCTGATTATATGATTAATGAGCAGTCGGTAAGTTTTCGACCAAACATAGTTACTTCCGATTTAGATTCTTTTACCATTCAAATAATTGTTGCCAATTTGGGACAAGCTATAGACACGACTATTTTGTTAAGCGTAAACAGATCATTCCCTAATACTAATTTTCAAGATACAACCTACTTAATTCCTATTGCTGCACCACATTTTAAAGATACTTTTTCATTAAAACTCCCTGTAGATATTATTAAAGGACTGGGATTGAATACATTTATAATAATGGTTGATGCACCACCTTTGTCTATTGATGAAATTTATGAAAATAACAATATGATTGTTAAAACATTAAATATCCGCTCTGGAAATATTATTCCTATTTACCCCTATCATTTTTCTATCGTTCCAAACCAGGGAGTTACCTTAAAAGCTTCTACTGCTTTTGCTTTTCAACCTGCCAACAATTATATTTTTGATATTGATACTACCGATTATTTTAATAGCCCAATTAAAGAAAGAACGATAATTAATCAAGCTGGAGGAGTAGTGAGTTGGTCACCAAATTTATTGCAAAATATGCCTGATAGCATGGTTTATTTTTGGAGAGTAGGCAAAGATTCTGTTGATGCAAATGGGTTCAGTTGGATTAATCGATCTTTTCAATACATTAAAGATAAAGAGGGGTGGCAACAGGAGCATTTTTTTCAATTTGAGAACAATACATTCCAATTAATAGACCACAGTAGAGCTACACGTAAATTTAGTTTTCAAAATAAAGCAGCAACCTTAAAGGCTGTAACCGATGGAGCTATAGGCAGCAATACTATTAATGGCACAACCAACTGGAGTGAAGCATCTATTCCGTCATACTTTATCGATCAAAACAGAATAGCTGGTAATGGTTGGGGAGCAAATAGTGCCATTCATGTTGCTGTAATTGACACGGTTATGCTTGATTACTGGAAGCCCTTAGAAATGAACATGGGACAATTAAATATACCTGGTTCTAATCCTGCTGCTGCACCTTCAAAATTTTTTATTTTTAGAAATGCAGATCCATTACAAATGAATGCCTTGGCAGATATGCTTACCGATAGCGTTCCAAATGGCTATTATATTTTAGCTTGGACATGGTATTGGAACTTTTTTTCTCAATATACTCCACTTCCAGCTAATGTAAATGCTGCATTTACAGGATTAGGAGCTAGTCAAATTCCTGCCGCTCAAGATAGTTTGCCTTTTGCTTTTTTTGTAAAAAAAGGAACTCCATCATCTGTTGTAGAATCTGTGGGGAGTAGTATAACTTCCAAAGGTGTAACCGTAAGTGCAACAATTGTTGGGAGTGCTAATTTTGCTAATATTTTTTCTCCTCCACTTGGTCCATCTACCCAGTGGGATTCTTTATCATGGAGAACAACTTCATTAGAATCACCAACATCTAAAGACAGTACTGTATTAAATGTTTTTGGTATAGATGCCAATGGAAATGAAACCTTGTTGATTGCTAACCTCCCAACCGATTCAGGTGATATTCGCATTACCAATCAAATTGATGCAGCTCAATACCCTTATTTAAAATTAAATGCACACCTTACTGATGATTCTTTATTTACTGCTCCTCAGCTACACCGTTGGCAAGTAACTTATGACGATATTCCTGAAGCTGCACTCGACCCGAACACTCACTTTACTTTTCATAAAGATACTGTGCAGGAAGGAGAACACATCAAATTATCAATTGCTGTTAAAAATATCAGCAGACACAATATGGATAGTCTATTAATTTCGTTTGCCGTATTGAATAAATTTAACACGCTTATTCCACTTTCATTTCCAAGGCAACGACCCTTATTAGCAGATAGTGTAATGATAGTAAATTTTGAATTTTCCACTTTTGGAATGGCAGGAATTAATAGTTTGCTAATAGATGTAAACCCCAACAACGACCAATTGGAAAAACACCATTTTAACAATGTAGCTGAAATTCCATTTTATGTAATTAGCGACAAAATTAATCCTTTATTAGATGTTACTTTTGATGGAACGCATATTTTGGATGGAGACATCGTTTCTCCCAAACCCGAAATCGTTATACAGTTAAAAGACGAAAATAAATTTCTATTGTTAAATGACACTTCCGATTATGCTATTTGGATAACATCTCCTAATGGAACAGAAAAAAGAATTTATTTCTATACCAACGGACAAGAAATGATGCAATTTATTCCTGCTTCTTTACCAAAAAATAGTGCAAAAATTATTTATAAGGCAGACTTTAAGACAGATGGAAAATATAAACTACGAGTGCAAGCCAACGATATCTCAAAAAATGTTTCGGGAAAAAATGATTATTTAATTGGGTTTGAAGTTGTTCTAAGATCAAGCATAACTAACATTATTAATTACCCAAATCCATTTACTACTTCTACTCGTTTTGTATTTACGCTCACAGGAAGCAAAGTACCAGATATTTTCAAAATTCAAATCATAACCATAACAGGTAAAGTGGTTAGAGAAATTCATAAAGAAGAATTAGGGCACATTAAAATAGGTAACAATATATCCGATTTCGCATGGGATGGTACGGATACTTATGGAGACAGGTTAGCTAATGGATTGTATCTCTATCGCGTTGTTACAAAAATTGAAAATGATGATATTGAACATAGAGACACAAGTATGGATTTATATTTTAAAAAAGGATATGGAAAAATGTATTTGTTTCGATAGAATTGTTGGACAAATAGTTATACATCTTTAATGAAACAGCATCTTAAAATCCTCCTTCCATTTTTTCTGTTTTTTATCGCCTTAATATTCTTTGTTTCTAATAATTTCTTTTTTTGGGATACCATAAATCTGGTTTCAGCTCCTGCTCATTTTTTTTATAAATCTAATTTTACCTCTCTTATTCTTCCAACAGAAATTGACACTGGTCATATTCCTACATTAGGGTACTACATAGCACTTGTTTGGAAAGTTTTTGGAAAAAATTTGGTGGTATCTCATTTAGCAATGTTACCTTTTGTTTTAGGAATTGTTTTTCAGGTTTTTTTACTTGTTAAACATTTCGTTTCTTCTCCTAATTTCCTTGTTTGGGCAATGATGCTTATCTTGTCTGACGCAACTTTATTAAGCCAAATGGTTCTTATTTCCCCAGACATTGTGCTACTATTTTTCTTTTTACTAGGATTAAATGCTATTATTTCGCAAAAAAGAAATTTTCTATTATTGGCACTTTTTGGTTTATTTTTAATTAGTATGCGAGGAATTGTTGCTGCATTTGCACTCTTTTTAATCGACCTTGTTTTAACAAATAAAAGAACAAACTTCATTTCTACATTTATACTCAAACTTAATAGCTTTTCGGGAGAAAAGATAATTAGTTTGAGTTATACTCGCAACAAAATAGTAACTATTTTTCGAAAATTCATTTGGTTGCGGTATATTAAAATAGCAATAGTATATTTTCTTCCTTTTTTGCTTTTTGTAGCATTTCATTTTTATCATTATATAAAAACAGGTTGGTTCTGGACATACCCAGATTCGGCTTGGGAAATAGGTAGAGCAAAAAACAACTTTGGCGGACTATTTTATAATGCAGGAATTTTTGTGTGGAGACTAGTAGATTTTGGAAGAGTTTTTATAGTAGTTAGCTTAGCTATTTTACTGCTTAAATTTAGGAAACAGCTTTTTGAAAATAGTAAGACAAAACACTTACTTCTCATTTTTTGTATCGTTGGAATAGTACTTTCTATTCCTTTTCTTTATTATAAAACCCTTACAGGTCATCGGTATGCGTTACCATTTATTTTAATAATTTCCTTAATTACTGCTTATCTTATTTCTCATTTACCTCATTCAGATAAGCTAAAAAAGATTGTGTTTGTTGTTTTGATTTTTGGTAGTTTGTCAGGGAATTTTTGGGTTTATCCAGATAAGATAGCACAAGGTTGGGATTCAACCTTGGGACATATCCCTTATTATTCGTTACAGCAAAAAATGAATAGTTATTTAAATGAAAATCAAATTACTTTTAGTGAAGTAGGTACTGCTTTTCCAATGTTAGGAAAACATTCGGTTATCTTTGTTAATAATGATACTCGTTCATTCAAACCAAAGGAAGTAGGAAAAGATACCTATATACTTTACTCTAACGTAAATAATGATTTTAGTGATGCCGAATTATCAAAATTAACTACCGAGTATAAATTGGTTTATGAGCTAAAATCTTCCACTGTTTT
>PHDR01000336.1 GCA_002841035.1 Bacteroidetes bacterium HGW-Bacteroidetes-12
TTCATTTAATCCAGATATTAATTGGACCTCACCAACATATATTGGCATAGATCAGGGTGTGATATTAACAATGATAGAGAACTATAGAACCGGCTTTGTTCAAAAATTGTTTATGCAAAACGAATATACAAATAATGCAATGCAAAAAGCAGGTTTTACTGAGATTAACATAGCACCACTTACTATAAAGCAAGAAGAGAATAAAATGACGGCAGCATATTACTCTTATGTCCATGAGCCATGTCGTCATACCTGCAATGGAAACAAAGGCTGTTATGATGAGTGTGTTAAGCATACAAAAGTTGATTATTCTGTTTGTAAATATATTTCATGTGAATAAAAATGATAGTGTTACAAAATAATAATGCTCAATTAGTAGCAAATAGAAACATTAAAATCCTATTGGTCAGTGTTGGTTCTCCCACGCACTACGCGTTATGGAATGAGTTATCTTGTGAAACATTAGCAGGAGATTTAAGAGGATTTTTTGGAAACGAAGTTGAAGTATCCATAAGAAGAATAAATAAAGAAGAAGATATACCGGATATTTTAGAGTACTTCAAAGAAAACCCGCAGGATATCATTGGTTTGTCAATCCAACCCGGTTCTTTAACTTTACTTGATTTATTTATCAAGGGTTATAATTCAATAGAATTTATGGATGATGATAATCCTCTTATTGTATTTGGTAATCAGATACCTACTTATTTTCCAAATGAAATGCTGAAAAAGATGCCTGAGGGAGTAATTGTCAGGGGGGAAGGAGAAGAATCTTTAAGGGAGTTGGTTGAGTTCGTTAAAGGCAATAGAAATTTAAAGGATATACCAAATCTCGTTTATAAAAATAATGATAAAATCATTTATACGGAATTAGAGACCCCTAATTTAAAAAATTTGTCATTTCCGCCAGGTACTGACACCATCCATGAAATCCTGAAACATGGTGGAAATGCAATGGTGCAGGCAAGTCGCGGATGTCCCTGGGGAGCATGCGCGTACTGCACAAGGAAATCCTTTCGCCACGGCAAAAAATGGGAAGGATTTTCAGTTGAGAGGGTAATGGAAAATATCATGAATCTGGTCAATCTGGGCATTACGGAAATTGAATTTTGTGATGATGAGTTTATAGGTGGGCGCGACCCCAAACAGCTTCAAAGGATAGAGGATATGGCTGATGGTTTGGAAAATATCCGAAAAGAAAATGATGTAAATCTCACATTCAGAATCTTCTCGAGACCGGACATAATCTATAAAGAAAATGATGCAGAAGGCAATACTAAAATGAGATCCCTACTCTTGAGGTTAAAAGGAGTCGGATTAGTAAAGGTTTATCTTGGCATCGAAGCAGGTTGTAAATCTCAAATGAAACGTTTTATGAGGGGGATGACACTAAAAGAAATAAGATGTGCATTAAAGACCCTAAAAGAATTCAATATTGATATAGATGCTGGATTCATTATGTTTGATCCTGAATTGACACTTGAAGAAATGATGAAGAATATAATTTTTTTTAGAAAAGAAAACCTTATACATTATAACCAATGGCCGTTTAGACCATTAGTATTAAATGAAGGATCGTTCATCAAGGAAAAATTAGATAAAGAAGGCAACATTAAAGGAAAGGATATTGATTTTATCAAATATTTTTATGAATTCAAAGATGAAAATGTGGCGAAAATTGCTAAAATTTTGGATGAGGAGAGCAGACTCTCGCGTTCATTGTTCTATGCTTTAAAAACCATATCAAAAAGGTATTTTGATCATTGCAAAAAAGACGAAGAAACAATTCTAGCTCAAAGGTATGTGGAAGAAGCAGGTAGTATATATTTAGATTTAATGGAGAAGTTATGTATAAATATTAGAACTGCCTCTGATGAGCGGATTAGAGAAATCATTAACAATACCCGGATGCATGTAAACAAACTCGCTTATAGAGTGGCCGGCGATATTGTTATGGGGAATTTTAAAGATATGGATGGGCGATTGAAAAATGAACTTAAAAATTATGGAACCAAGATACATCTCAATGATATGTAGTTTTCAATAGCATTAGTTATTCTGGTTTATTGGGTGATAATTGGCAAAATTTAATAAAAATTTCAATTTTACTGGAGCATAGCGAAAATGCACTATTTCTCACATGGAAATTCCAACTCTCTGATAAAGGTGCGAATTTCAGGAATTTATTATCAATTCTTAAAATATTTTATAAGGAAATGGGGTTTGAAAAAGTAAGATTCAGACCTGCGTATTTTCCTTATACGGAAATGAGCGTTGAGCCGGAGATTTATTTTGAAGAGAAGGGTGAGTGGATGGAACTTGGTGGTGCGGGGATATTTAGACCGGAGGTTACTGTTCCATTGATGGGTTTTGAGTGTCCGGTGCTGGCGTGGGGGTTAGGGTTGGATCGGGTTGTTGCACTGAAATTGGGGTTGAATGATATTCGGGATTTGTATATTAGTGATTTGAAGTGGTTGAGGGAGAGTAAGGTTTGAATTAGTTAAGTTCATTTGAAATTTATTAAAAGATGAAACTAATAAATTAAAGGGTACATTAATTTCCATTAGAATCCCGTTTCAAAAAAAAGAGGTGTTATGGTATGAATATATTAAATAAGCACAAAAAAATCAAAATGATAGACATGTTTTCAGATAATTTAGCATTCAGGCAGAATGCCGAAGATTTATTTGATTACATAGAACAATTGCATGAAAAAGAAGTAATTTTTGATTTTACAGGCGTTACTTCAATGAGTCGGTCATTTGCCCACCAATACAATCTCATGAAAAGTCAATATTCACATGATATTATTGAGATAGGAAAATCTATTGAGATAAAAAGAATGTTTGAATTTGTTAAAAAACAAAGGGAGAAACGACCATTAGTTCAGATAAGTCATCTCAGAGTTTTAACTGTTTAGCGGATAAACGAAAATACATATTTTAGG
>PHDR01000337.1 GCA_002841035.1 Bacteroidetes bacterium HGW-Bacteroidetes-12
AGAATCGGGCGGAATTGCTATTAAAGGGCATATTCCTGAAAGAGATGGATTGTGGATGGGTTTTGTAATTTGGGAATACATGGTGAAATCAGGCAAAACATTGGATGAATTGATAGATGAAGTTTATGAAATTGTTGGAGCATTCAAATTTGAGCGCATTGATTTACATTTAAAAGAGCAAGATAAAAATCGAATAGTAGAAAATTGTGAAAAAGGTTTTTATACTTCATTTGGAGATTTGGAGGTTAGAAAAGTTGAAACTATTGATGGTTTTAAATATTTCTTTGATAATGATGAATGGGTAATGATACGAGCTTCTGGAACTGAGCCTGTATTGAGAACCTATGCTGGAGCTGCAACAAACGAAGCCGCTTTTAAGATACTAGAAAAAACGCATGCTGCTTTTAAAATCTAAATTAAAAGCTGACTATAGGATTTTTGCAATCAAGTCAGCAATCTTCAGTCAACAGTTGGCAAAAAACGACACCTTGTGAAGATTGAGAACTGTCTGTAAAGCCTTTGAAGTTATTTTTAATTTTTTAAATCGTAAATCCGAAATAGTAATTCGTAAATTTTAAAATTTACCATGCTTCTATCTAAATTTCAAAACAAATTACTTGAAGCCGGTTGTGATGAAGCTGGAAGAGGCTGCTTGGCTGGGCCTGTTTTTGCTGCGGCTGTTGTTTTGCCAAAAAACTACAAAAACAAACTTCTTAATGATTCTAAGCAACTTTCCGAAAAAAAAAGAAACTTACTTCGTATTGAAATAGAAAGAGATGCTCTTTGCTATGCCATTGGAATTGTTGACAACCTTGAAATTGATGAGATAAATGTTTTAAATGCTTCTTTTCTAGCAATGCATCGAGCAATTAAACAACTTTCTTCCACTCCTGAATTACTACTAATTGATGGAAATCGTTTTAAATCCTATCCAAAAATTCCGCATGAATGTATAATTAAAGGTGATGGAAAATTCATGTCCATTGCTGCAGCATCAATTTTAGCAAAAACCTATCGAGATGAGTTTGTGCAAAAAATGCACAATGAATTTCCTGATTATAATTGGAATAAAAATAAAGCATATCCTACAAAAGCACACAGAAATGCAATTCGAGAATTTGGAACAACTCCCTACCACAGAATGAGTTTTAGACTTTTACCGCAACAATTGGAATTAAATATACCGCAACCCAATAAATTTTCTAAAAATAGTTAGTATTTTGTTGCGAGTATAACTCAAACTAATTATCTTTCCTCTCGAAAAGCTATTAAGTTTGAGTATAGCTAAAAAATAGCTTCCTTT
Organism: Bacteroidetes bacterium HGW-Bacteroidetes-12; assembly: GCA_002841035.1. Classification (GTDB taxonomy): domain Bacteria; phylum Bacteroidota; class Bacteroidia; order Flavobacteriales_E; family Vicingaceae; genus BRH-c54. The sequence goes on from PHDR01000337.1 coordinate 1,304, forward strand.
ACAAAAGAAATCAACTTTTATGCAGCCAAAAGTTTCCATAATAACAGTTTGTTTTAATAGCGAAAAAACGATTGAAGACACCATTAAATCAGTTGTGAATCAAGCTTATGAAAACATTGAATACATTGTTATTGATGGAGGCTCAACGGATAAAACAATTGAAATCATCAATAAATACAAGGAAAATATTTCTACACTAATTTCTGAAAAAGACAATGGAATTTATGATGCTATCAATAAGGGAATTAAATTAGCTTCAGGCGATATTATTGCCAACCTCAATTCTGATGATTTCTATATTGACAACAAGGTAATAAGTGATGTTGTTGCTGCATTTAATGAAGCTAAAACAGATTTATTATATGCCGATTTGTATTATGTTGATGCCAAAGATACTTCTAAAATTATTCGTTATTGGAAATCTAAACAATACAAAGAAGGTCTGTTTTTAAAAGGCTGGATGCCTCCCCACCCTACTTTTTTTGTAAAAAAAGAAGTGTATCAAAACTATGGAATGTTTAATCTTGAATTCAAATCGGCAGCTGATTATGAAATTATGCTTCGATTTATTCATCGCTATAAAGCTAGTATTACCTATTTACCAAGAGTTATTGTTCGGATGCGTGTTGGAGGAGTTAGCAATGCTAGTTTAAAAAACAGAATAAAAGCCAATAGAGAAGACAAAAAAGCATGGGAAATAAATGGGTTAAAACCACATCCTTTAACTCTTATTTTTAAACCTTTATCAAAAATTAGGCAGTTTTTTAAAAAAAATTACAAATGATGATATTTTTCGCCTTTTAAAATAGTAAAAGCCCGGTAGAGTTGCTCCACAAAAAATAATCGAACCATTTGGTGCGAAAAAGTAAGCTGTGATAATGCAACTTTAGATGATGCCCGTTGATAAACACCTTCAGAAAAACCAAAAGGACCGCCAATTACAAAAACTAAGTCCGTTCCTGCATTTAATTTTTTTTGAATAAATTCAGAAAATCCAATCGAACTAAATTCTGATCCATTTTCATCGAGCAAAATAACCACATCTGTTGCATTAATTTTTGACAAAAGCTGAATGCCTTCCTGCTCTTTTTGAAGTTCCGCATTATTTTTTTTACCCATTTTTACATCATTAATAACAATAAGCTCAAAAGAAACATAATGTTTTAAGCGGTTAATATATTTTTCAATCCCTTCAATTAAATAAGGCTCATCTGTTTTTCCTATGCTAATTAATTTAATCTTCATAGGGCTAAATTAAAAAATTATTACATTTGTTCCATAATTCATTAATTCTATTGTTTAAATACGGCTTAATTTTTGATTATTTTTTTATAAAAAAAATATAAAATGAAAAAACTATTCACAGCAACACTTATCATACTTACTTTTTCCGCTTTTGTTAATCCCTTAATTAACGATAATATTGCAAAAGCATTAAAAGCAGGTAATTCGGCAGCTGTTGCGAACTTTTTTAACACTACCGTAGATTTAACATTACCTAACAACGAAGGCGTTTTTAGTAAAGCACAAGCCGAATTAATTTTAAAAACTTTTTTTGCCAACAACAAACCTTCCGATTTTAAAGTTGTTCACGATGGAGAATCTAAAAACAATACACTCTATTCCATCGGAAATTTAAC
>PHDR01000013.1 GCA_002841035.1 Bacteroidetes bacterium HGW-Bacteroidetes-12
TTAATAAAGAACGAGGAGAATATACTTATAAAATTGCTGATTTTGAAATAAATGAAGGTGTTGTTGATTTTCTGAAAATTGCCCAAAATAAAGGGTATGAATTCGTTGTAATTACAAACCAAGGCGGAATTTCAAAAGGAATTTATAACCATAAAGACCTAAATCTCGTACACGAATTTATGTTAACTAAATTAAAACAAGTTGGAATAGATATTTTATCAATTTATTACTGTCCTCACCACTCCGAAAATGAAAATTGCATTTGCAGAAAACCAAAATCACAGCTATTAGAAAAATCCATTGCACGATTTTCTATTGATAAATCGCTTTCTTTTTTTATTGGAGATAGTGAAAGAGATGTAGAAGCTGCACAAAATGTAGGTGTGAAAGGAATAAAAATCGAATCTAATTCCAACCTTATGCAACTAAAAAACAACCTAATTTGAGTTCAAAAAGATATATTAATTTAGATGGTTTTCTTTATGAAGAAGATGAAAAAATTTTCTCCATAAACAATAGAGCATTCAAATTTGGAGATGCTGTTTTTGAAACAATTAGAGTAATAAATGGAAAACCTGTTTTTCTTGATAATCATTTCGAAAGATTAAAAAAAGGAATGGACATTCTCAGAATGAAAAGCATTCCGCTGACATTTGAAAAACTAAAAGAACAAATTATTCATCTTATTGATAAAAATAATATCAAAAAAGGAGGAAGGGTAAGAATTACTGTTTTTAGAGTAGGTGAAGGATTATATACACCTAAAAATGATACAAAATCCTTTGTTATTGAGGCTACTTCAATTTCAAATAATCTGTTTGAACTTAATGCAAAAGGATTGAAAATAGATATCTATAATGGAATAATATTATTTAACACACCCTTATCTCAAATAAAAACTACTAACAAAATACCAAACATCATTACTGGTATTTATAAAACAGAACACCAATTAGATGATTGCTTAATGGTTAATCAACACAATAGAATTGTAGAGGCAATAAGCTCCAATGTGTTTTTATACAAGAACAACACACTTTACACACCTGCTATTGAAGAGGGGTGTACTGAAGGGATTACAAGAAGTCAAATTATAAAAATTGCCAACGAAATGAACATTAATGTTATAGAAGGAATGATAACAGGGAGTATGTTGCTTCAGGCAGATGAACTTTTTTTAACAAATTCAATAGCGGGAATAAAATGGGTTGAAATGTATCGTTCAAGAACCTATACCTGCGAAACAACTAAAAAAATACTAGAAAAACTTAACCAATCGGTTAAACAGACTTTTTAATCTGAGGAGCTTTATAAAATTCAGATTTTAATAGTTCTATTCTATTCTTTTAGTGCAATACCATTCTCAGTTGCAATCCAAACAACATTATCTATTGCAATTGAAACATCAGTAATAAAATTATTAGGAAGGTTAGAATTGTTGGTGTTATAGTGTGTCCAAGTATTATTGGAATAATTGAAAAGAGCTAATCCTTGTCCGGCCATTCCAATGTAAATTTCATTGGTGGTTTTTAGCGTTATGCTGTGAACAAGATTTAAAGGAAGCCCTGAGTTTTGCATGGTAAAGTTTTGCCAATTCACACCATCAAAACGAGTTAAACCTCCATTTGTACCTATCCAAGCAACATTGTTAGCATCGTGCACGATTGAAAAAACACTAGGGTTTGGAAGTGAAGAGTTGCTGGGATTAAAATTAGTAAAAGTAACTCCATCAAAAACAGAAAAACCAGAGGCAGTTCCTAACCACAGTTTTCCGTTAGTATCTTTTTTAATTACTGAAACCGAATTATTTGGTAAATCAGAATTAGCAGGAGTAAAAACTTCCCATGTTACACCATCAAAACCAACTAAACCACCACCACTGAAAGTGCCTATCCAAAGTTTACCTGCATTGTCAAACTCTAAACTCCTAATACGGTTACTAGGCAAAGGTGAGTTCTGACTTTTATAAATAATCATTGAAGCACCATCATAGCTAACTAAACCATTGTCTGTTGCAATCCATGTTATTAATCCATTTGTTTTCACAAAGTGAACAATATTGCTGGGTAAACTAGAATTAGAAGTGTTTAAAATAGTCCAGTTTGTTCCATCAAAAAGTGCAAGTCCGTTGTTTGTTGCTATTTTTTTAATTGCCCCAACAATTTCAATATCGTTTATGAAATTATCAGGTAAACCGCTATTAGAGGTTGTGAATACTTGCGAGAAAATAGAAGGCTTAGTGGCAGGGGGAGAAATAGGCTCTGGTTCAATTTTATTTGCCTTTTTATTGCATGCAATAAAAAAAATAAAAAATAGTAAAAAACAATATGTTAGTATTCTTTTCGTAATCAAGTTGTTATTAACAGCACTAAAGTAATAATAATTAGGTTATTTTTCAATTAATCCTTGTTTTATTTTTTTTTCATAATCTAAAATAAGTAAATAATACATCAACACACCAAGAAAATAAAGAGCTGCGGTGATTAAGAAAACATAAACATATTGTAGTCCTAATTGTCGTAATATCTGAAAAATAACAGAACTAATAAACCAACTTCCCGACCAAACTGCCGATGTTAATGCACTCATCATTTCTTGATTTCGTTCTCCCACATATTTCATTACAATATCTGAAGTCATAGGCCCAGCCATATTCATTAATGGTTGACGAATAATATAAGCAACAACGGCAATATAAACAGCCCATTTAAACGGCATAATTTCAGTAAAAGCCAATACAATAAGAGCAAAGATAGCAATGGTTTGCGTTAAAGGAACAGCTAATTTATAACCTAATTTATTTTTAATTATAGGAACATAAAGAACCATACTAAAAACTATGAGCGTTGCAAAAGCACTTATAATTGCAAATTGATCGGAATCTAAGCCGTGTATTTTATAAAAGAATAAACCAACAAAAGGAATCGTTAATCCAGCTCCCACAGCAATTATCATAGTCGGAATTAATGCTTTAAAAATGATTATCCAATCAAATTCTTTTAAATTAGTTCTTTTTTTAGTTAAAGCAGGAAGGTGTTCGGTATGTTTAATACTAAAGATAAAGAAAGTGCCAATAAATCCAATAGAGCAAATAATTTGTAAAATCAGTTTTTCATCAAACAATTCAGGATTCATATTTTTTAAACTATAAATAATTACACCACTAAAAATATTAGCTAAACTCCAAGTTGAATAGCTTAATGTGATAGCTTCGGTATGCGTTTGTTTTTTTGCATTTCTCAAAATATAAGGAATTGCAGAAATTTGAATCCCTATAAAACTTGTTCCCCATAAAAACAAACTCACATAAAGCAACTCTCTTTGCTGAATAGAAATGGCATAAATAATAATTAAAGCTAGCGTTGGAGTGGCAATAGATGAGACATAAAATATAGGTTTTAGTTTTCGTCCTTTTATGAATAAACCTAACGGAAAAGCAAACAACAATACGCCTAAAAACCGAAAAGAAACAAAGGAGGCACTTTCATGGTCTTTAAATCCCACTTTTTCCATGTAAATAAGCATAATCGCCATAAAAGCACTATTGATAAGTTGTAGAAAAAATTCAGCAGCTATAAATTGTACAATATGCTTTTCTAAATGCCTATAATATTTAACGAATGAGAGCAACGAGTGGAGGAGTTTATTTTTGTGATTAATTTAACTGTAATTCGATGTCATTGATGGAAGTTCCATTTAAAAAATCGGTTACATTCATTCTTTTTTTACCTTCGGGTTGTAATTCTAAAATGGAAATAAAACCTCCATCAACAGCTATTTTAAGCTCATTTTTTGTTGCAACAATAGTTCCCGTTTTTAACTTATGTTTTTCATTTAATAAGTTAGATTTGAATACTTTGCAACTAATCACCTTGTTTGATTGTTTATGTTTAAAAAAAGTAAAAGCAGTTGGGTAAGGACTTAAACCTCTAATGTGATTATGAATTTCATTGATGGGTTTGTTCCAATCAATTTTGCAAAAGGGTTTGAAAATTTTATACGCTAATTTCAACGATTGATTGGTGTTTTGAGGTTGTGGATTTATCGAATTATGCTCAATTTGTTGAACCGTTTTTAGCACTAATTCTGCTCCCAACAACATTAATTTATCGTGTAACTCTCCTGCTGTTTCGTTTTCACCAATGCTAACTTTTTCTTGTAAAATAATGTTTCCAGTATCAATTTCGTGTTGCAGAAAAAAGGTTGTAACACCTGTTTCTTTTTCGCCATTTATTATCGCCCAATTAATGGGAGCTGCACCTCTGTATTGTGGAAGGAGTGAAGCGTGCAGATTAAATGTGCCTAAAACTGGCATATTCCATACTGCTTCTGGCAACATTCTAAAAGCAACTACAATTTGTAAGTTGGCATTCAGTTTTTTTAGTTCGCTTAAAAAATGCTCATCTTTTAAATTAGTGGGTTGGAGTAGAGGAATTACCTGTTTTTCAGCAAAAATCTTAACTGCCGATTTGTTTATTTGCTGACCTCTTCCCGCTGGTTTGTCGGGAGCAGTAATAACGCCAACAATGTTGTAGTTGCTTTCAACCAAAATTTTTAGTGATTCAACAGCAAAATCGGGGGTTCCCATAAAAACAATTCGTAGATTTTTGTTCATTTATATGTAAATTAAGTCGGTAAAATTAAAGATAATTCACAGCAGAAATGCTTATTCATAAACTTAAATACTAGCATTAAGATAACAAGAATTGAAGTTAAAATAAGAAGCCATTTTGTTCGCAAAAACTTGACAAATCATTGCAGCTCCTATAGTTTCAAATAATAAGCTAAATAAAATCCGATAATCAAAAAAACAATTCTACTTTTGCAGCCTTAAAAAAAAAATATGCAATCAATTAGAAATATAGCTATTATAGCCCACGTTGACCACGGAAAAACAACTTTAGTAGATAAAATTATTGACCAATGTAAGGTTTTTGATGACCGAGTGGAGCGAACAGAATTGTTGTTAGACAGCAATGATTTGGAAAGAGAAAGAGGTATAACCATTTTAGCTAAAAACGTAAGTGTAACCTATAATGGTGTGAAAATAAATGTTATTGACACACCTGGTCACGCTGATTTTGGTGGAGAAGTGGAGCGTGTGTTAAAAATGGCTGACGGTGTTTTGCTTTTGGTTGATGCTTTTGAGGGTGCTATGCCACAAACTCGATTCGTGTTAGGCAAAGCTTTAGAATTAGGATTGAAACCAATAGTTGTAGTGAATAAGGTTGATAAAGACAATTGTACGCCAGATTTAGTTCAAGAATCAATTTTTGATTTAATGTTTAGTCTAGATGCAACGGAAGAACAACTAAATTTTCCTACAATTTTTGGTTCAGCCAAAAACGGATGGATGAGTACAGACCACAACAAACCTACCGAAAACATTATTCCTTTATTAGATGCCATTATAGAAAACATCCCAGAAGCTCCTTATGTTGAAGGAACACCTCAAATGCAGATAACATCTTTAGATTACTCAAAATTTGTTGGAAGAATTGCTATTGGAAGAATTTTTAGAGGCGATTTAGAAGAAAATAAAGATTACACCATTTGCAAGCAAGGAGGCGTTAAAAAGAAAATTAGGATTAAAGAACTGTTTGTTTTTGAGGGAATGGGAAAGGTGAAAGTAACTAAAGCAAGAAGTGGAGATATTTGTGCCATAGTTGGTATTGAAGATTTTGAAATAGGAGACACTATTACAGATTTAAACAATCCAGAAGAATTAACTCGAATTTCTATTGATAAGCCAACAATGAGTATGTTGTTTACCATTAACAACTCACCATTTTTTGGTAAAGAAGGAAAATTTGTTACATCTCGACATTTAAGAGACCGTTTGTATTTAGAACTCGAAAAAAACTTAGCAATGCGAGTTGAAGAAACTGGTTCTGAAGATAAATTTGTTGTTTTCGGAAGAGGCGTGCTACATCTTTCAGTGTTAATAGAAACCATGCGAAGAGAAGGATATGAATTGCAAGTAGGAAAACCACAAGTTCTTTTTAAAGAAGTAAATGGACAAAAACATGAACCCTATGAAACATTGGTTATAGATGTTCCTGCCGAATTTTCTAGTAAAGCCATTGATTTAGTATCACAAAGAAAAGGAGACATGTTGGTAATGGAACCCAAAGGAGATTTACAACATTTAGAATTTGATATTCCTTCTCGTGGTTTGATAGGATTAAGAAATAATATGTTAACAGCTACAGCAGGAAATGCAGTTATGACACATCGATTCAGAGAATTTGGTCCTTTTAAAGGAGAAATTCCAGAAAGAAACAAAGGGTCTTTAATTTCAATGGACGCAGGGCCTTCAACAGCTTTTGCAATAAATAGATTACAAGATAGAGGTCGGTTTTTTATTGAACCAGGAGATGTTATTTATAAAGGACAAGTAGTTGGAGAACACACAAGAGATAATGATTTAGAAATAAATTTAACAAAAGGAAAACAACTTACTAACATGCGTAAATCAGGAACAGATGAAGCAGTTAGGATTGCCCCTAAAATTAAATTTTCGCTAGAAGAATCAATGGAATTCATCCAAGCAGATGAATATCTTGAAGTAACACCTCTAAGTTTGAGAATGAGAAAAATTTAAAAACTTCATTTTTCTGTTAATTGTCATTGAATTGACTTTATTCATGTTTTAGCCGTAAATTTTTTAATAAATTTGCATACTTACTTAGATTAAAAACCTATTGAACAAACAGAATAATGAATAAAATAATTGGAGTAGAATTAAGCCATAGGTTTGCGTCCATAGCAATAAGAGAGCGGTTAGCACTTAACAAAGAACAAACCAAAGAAGCTCTCAGGTTTTTAAAAAAAAACTATGAAGAGATTTTTATAATTTCAACATGCAATAGGCTGTCTATATATGCTTATGGAGAAAATAACGATGCCATTTTAGCATATTTTAATAGGTTTGGCAATTATCGCCAATTTTTATCCATTTTACCCGATAGCGAAATTGCTATAAGAAATCTATTTTCAACAGCAGCTGGCTTAGAATCTCAAGCCGTTGGCGAACACCAAATTACAGGTCAAATTAGAGAAGCTCTAACTATAGCTAGAGAAGAAAATACCATAGGAGCAGTATTAGATGAGCTTATTCGACATGCCATACATACTGGAAAAAAAGTAAGACAAGAAACCAATATTGGTAAATTTTCAGCATCATTAGCAACTGTAGGTTTTGAATTAATAGAACAAGAAGGTTATAAGTTTGAAGAATCTGTTTTTTTAGTTATAGGAACAGGCAATATGGCAAATTTAGTGAACACTGTTTTGGATCGAACCAAAATTAAAAAGTTGTATGTTGCTAGTCACGACTTTGAAAGAGCTCAAGAAATGGCAAAAGAATGGCGTGGAGAAGCTGTTCAAATGGATCAGATGCATGCAGCTCTTTCTGAAGCTAATATCATTATTGGAGGAACTCAAGGAGAAATAAACTTGCTTCATGAAGAAACCATGGCAGAAAGTAAATGTCCGAGAGCAAATTTCGCACTCCAATCTGGAGGCTGTAAATTATTTTTAGATTTTGGCGTACCTCGAAACTTTAATCCTAACCTAAAGGAACACGACAACATAAAACTATTTGACTTAGATGATATTAAAAAAATAACATACAAAGGTTTACTGAAAAGATACGATGAAATTCCTATGGCAAGAACCATTGTTAATCAGGAAGTAGATTGGTTTTCTGTTTGGCTAAAAAATAGAAAAGTAGCCCCTGTTATTGAGGCTTATTGGAATAATTTGGATGACATAAGAAATGAAGAATTAAAATGGCTATTTCCAAAATTAGGCAACATTGACAAGCACACAGAAATAGTATTAAAAAGATTTACTCATCGATTACTTAGGAAAATATCAAAACCATCAATTGAAGCAATTAAGGAAATTGCACAAAACCTTCATGAAACAGATAATCCAATAAACACAGCTAAAAATATCTTGGCGGTTAATAGTGTGGATATTTTTGTTCCAAAACGAAAAATAGTTGTAGGTACTCGAGGAAGTAAATTAGCTCTTACCCAAACCAATTGGATTGTTGAACAACTCATGAAGCTAGAACCAACTTACGAATTTGAAACAAAAATAATTAGGACGAGTGGTGATGAAGGAAATATTAATGTGGTAGGAGCTTTCACATCAGCACTTCAACGAGCCATGTTAGCTGGTGAGATTGATATTGCTGTACATAGCTTTAAGGATGTCCCTACAGAAGATGTGTTCGGACTACGAGTTATTACTGTTACACCAAGAAAAGATGCCAGAGACGTGCTTATCTCTAAATCGGGAAAAACATTAAACGAATTACCATCAGGGTCAATAGTTGGAACAGGAAGTTTAAGAAGAAGCGTTCAATTGCAACAAATTCGTCCTGATTTAGAATATAAATTCATTCAGGGAAATGTGGATGGAAGAATTGCTCAAATGGAGAAAGGAAATTATGATGCGATTATTTTAGCAGCAACAGGTCTTCAGAAAATGAATATGATAGATGTTGCAACTGAAATTTTTGATACAGATGTTATGCTCCCTGCTGTTGGACAAGGAATTTTAGCCATAGAAATGATAGATAAAGATGGTTATATCTATGATTTAGTAAAAAAATTATCGCACCAACCCACAAAAGATGCTGCCGATGCCGAAAGAGCTTTCTTAATTGCACTAGGAGGAGGTTGTAATTTACCAATGGCAGCCTATGCTCAAGCAACAGAAACGGAAATTAAAATTGAAGGAATTTTTGCAACAAAAGAAGGCGATTTTTTTGCAAGAAAAACAATAAGTGGAAGTATAAACGATAAAAGAACTTTAGCAAGACAACTTGCTCTTGCTCTTAAAGAAGAAGTTGAACTTAAAAAAAAAGCGATTATAACTAATGTTTCTTAACGGTAAAACCATATTAATAACAAGACCAAAAGCCCAGTCAGTCTTATTTTCAAATCAATTAAAAGCATTGGGTGCAAAGGTAATTTCTTTACCTTTAATTCAGCTAGAAGCTATTAATAAAAAAGAAATACAACTAGTTTTTAATCAACATCAATTTGATTGGATTGTTTTTACAAGCTATAATGCGGTAATTACTTTTTTTGAAGTTATTAGAAAAGACTTATTTAAAGCAAAAATTGCTGTTGTTGGGCAAAAAACAAAAGAAACCGTAGAAAAAATGGGCTTGAATGTAGATTTTATGCCCAAAGAGTTTAAAGCTGCTGTGTTGGGAAAAGAAATTCCAATACTGCCAAATGAAAAAATTTTTATACCCTTATCTGAATTAGCTAACGATAATTTAATCAATCAATTAAAACAACGAGCAGCACAGGTATTTTCTATAAAAACATATCAAAATAAACCAATTTTTTATACCAAAGAAGAATTAAAACAACTTCTTAGTCAACCTCTTGATTTCATCACGTTCACAAGTGCATCATGTGTTAGTGCTTTTCTAAAATTAAACATTCCCACAACGCATTCAGCCTTAATTTACATTGGACCAGAAACAGCAAAAGTAGCTCAAAAAAACAACTTAAGAATTGATGCTGTTGCTTCTGAATATACAACTGATGGAATGATAGATGCTATTAAAATGTTGTTAAGTTGATTTATTGCTTTTCAACAAACACCTCTTCTGACTGTTTTTTTATATTCTTTGTATAAGAAACATTGTAATCAAAAATTTGTTTCTTTTTATCGTATTCAATCAATGCTGATGGAAAGTCAATGTCTAATTTTTTATTTTTATCTTCTGCAACCAACATTTCAACAGCAAATAGAAAAGGTTCTGTTGAGTTTTTAGCTCCAAAAGTTGAAATAGAAATACGTTTTGTGAAAAAACCATCCTTAACCAATTCTAGTGTGTAATAGGTGTTAACATTTAAATCATAAGAGAATTTCTTTGAAACTATTTCTGTTGAAATTAATTCATTTTGATCATAAATATTGACGGTTACATCTTTTAGTTTGTTATTTTCTTCATCTTTTAAGTATCCAGTAAAATTAATTTGACTATAGGCACAACATACTGATAAAACAGCAGTACAGAATAACATTGCAAATTTTTTCATAACAGTTATTTTTAAATTGGTTATAAAATATTAAGTGCGTAGAAAGTCTTATACGAAAGTATAATCAAAAATGTTATGTTTAGACCTCCAAGGTTTCCGGAACCTTGGAGGTCTCTATTATATATAATGATAAATACTTGTAGAAAAGAAAAAAAGGAGAGAAAAAAAGTGGGCAAGCTACTTACATCGCACCGCTCAACCACCTGTCCTTGCTCTGTTCCCAGCCTGGGGAAGTTCAGTAGGAGCTGGTCGTATAAGACTTGCCCGTTGCAAAAGTATAAATAACTTTTAAATCTAAAGGGGTAAAACCGAAATAAAATTATTCTTTTATTATCTTTGAACCCTCATGAATGAAACATTAGACATATCTGTAGTTATTCCACTTTTTAATGAAGAGGAATCTTTACCCGAATTAGCTGAATGGATTGCTAATGTGATGCAAGTTAATAACTATAGCTATGAAATTCTTTTTATTGACGATGGGAGTAAAGACAACTCCTGGCAAGTGATAGAACAACTAAAAATTTCAAATCCAAACATTAGAGCCATAAAATTTAGAAGAAATTATGGTAAATCAGCAGGCTTAAATGTTGGTTTTGCTGCAGCTAAAGGAAATGTTGTGTTTACCATGGATGCCGATTTACAAGATAGCCCCGATGAATTGCCCGAATTATATAAAATGATTGTTGAAGAAGGATGGGATTTAGTTTCTGGATGGAAGAAAAAACGCTACGACCCAATAACAAAGACCATTCCAACCAAGTTGTTTAATGCAGCAACACGTAAAATGTCGGGGATAAAAAATTTACACGATTTTAATTGTGGCTTAAAAGCCTACAAAAAAGATGTAATAAAAAACATAGAAGTTTATGGAGAAATGCATCGCTACATTCCAGTTATTGCTAAATGGGCAGGGTTTGAAAAAATAACAGAAAAAGTGGTACAGCATCAAGAACGGAAATATGGTGTTACAAAATTTGGATTAGAGCGATTCATTAATGGCTTTTTAGATTTACTTTCAATAACTTTTATTGCTCGCTTTGGAAAACGCCCCATGCACTTGTTTGGTTCATTAGGCACAGCCATGTTTGTGCTTGGATTTTTAATTTCACTTTGGTTGGGGATAAACAAACTCTTTATCAATACTGGAGCTAGATTATTAGCCGACAGAGCCGAGTTTTATTTAGCCCTTACATCCATGATAATTGGCTCGTTGCTTTTTGTTGCAGGCTTTTTAGGAGAACTAATCTCAAGAAGTTCGGTTAGTCGAAACAATTATCAAATTGAGAAAGAGATATAGCAAATTCAAGCTAAAACAATTAACATGAAAATTGTAATTATAGGTCCAGCCTATCCGTATCGAGGAGGAATTGCACTTTTTACGGAACGATTAGCTCAACAATTTATTCAAGAAAAACACGAAGTTGAAATAATTACGTTCACACTTCAGTATCCAAGTTTTTTATTTCCAGGTAAAACACAATTTTCCGATTCAGATAGCTTTTATGATTTAAACATTTCTAGAAAAATAAATTCAATAAATCCATTTTCGTGGATAAAAGTAGGGAAGCAACTCAAACAAAATCAACCTGATATGGTTATTTTTAATTACTGGATGCCTTTTATGGCTCCTTGTTTTGGAACAATTGCTTCCATTTCAAGAAAAAATAAAATAACTAAATGTATTGCTCTTGCTCATAACATTATTCCTCACGAAAAAAGAATAGGAGACAGGTGTTTAACAAAATTCTTTACTTCTAAAATGGACGCATTTTTAGTGTTATCGCAACGTGTGTTTGACGATTTGAATAATTTTGCACCTTTCAAACCTAAAAAAATATCTCCACATCCGTTGTATGATAATTTTGGCGATGAAAAATCAAAAAATAATGCCCAACAGGCTCTTAACTTAGCTTCTGATTTTAAATATATCTTGTTTTTTGGAATTATTCGAAAATACAAAGGCTTAGATATTTTACTTGAAGCTTTTGCCGATGAAAGAATTGATAAAACGAACATAAAACTAATTATTGCAGGAGAATTTTATGAAGACGAGCAACCTTATCTCGACTTAATGAAAAAATTAAATATTCAAGAACATATTATTCTCATAAATGAATTTATTGCTGATAATCAAGTGGCAAATTATTTTTGTGCTGTTGACATTGTAGCACAACCATACAAAAATGCAACACAAAGTGGGGTTACTCAAATTGCTTATCATTTTAATAAACCAATGCTGGTAACTGATGTTGGAGGACTGAAAGAAATGGTTTCTCACCAAAAGGTAGGTTATGTTGTTGAGCCTAATTCTAATGCTGTTGCAAATGCTTTAGTTGATTTTTTTAATAACCATAGAGAAAATGATTTTATTGAAGGAGTTAAACAAGAGAAAGAAAAATACAATTGGAATAAATTAACCGAAGCTATTCACAATTTAAAAAACGCACTTTAATTAACTAATGCTATGAACTTTTATAAATACCAAGGAACAGGAAACGATTTTGTGATGATAGATAATCGCAACAACGTGTTTGATAAAACGAATGTAAAAAAAGTACAACAAATCTGTAACAGAAAATTTGGTGTAGGAGCAGATGGGTTAATCCTAATTGAAAATCATAAAGAATTTGATTTTGAAATGATTTACTTTAATGCTGACGGAAGTAAGAGTTTTTGTGGTAATGGAAGTAGGTGCTCCGTTGCTTTCGCTAAATTGTTAGGCATAATAGAAAGTCAAGCCTTTTTTTTATCTACAGACGGAGAACATGAGGCTTGGATTAATAAAAATGGAGAAGTGAGCTTAAAAATGCACGATGTTGAAACCATAGAAAAAGGAACTGATTATTATTTTATAAACACGGGATCGCCTCACTACATTCTTCAAACAGATAACTTGCAAGCACTCAATGTTAAAGAGCAAGGAGCAGCAATTCGTTACAACGAAAGATTTAAAAACGAAGGTACAAATGTTAATTTTGTTCAACAACACCAAGGTAAAATAGAAATTAGAACTTATGAAAGAGGTGTGGAGGACGAAACCCTTTCATGTGGAACAGGAGTAACCGCAGTAGCGTTGAGCATTGCCGACCAACAACAATTAGGAGCATCAAAAATAGAAATTCAAACACAAGGTGGTTTGTTAAAAGTTGCCTTTAAAAGAGATGTTTCAAAATTTTCTGACATTTGGTTAATTGGACCTGCCGAAGTGGTTTTTAAAGGGGATTTATAAATAGGTGTCCGATTAAAAACATAAAAAACTACTTATAAAATTTATCAACATTGCTTCTCTTTTCTTACTCTCGTTAACAGAGAGAAACATTATTTAAACATGTTTTTTTGCAAAATTGTCAGCAATTAATAAATGTATTTCTGTTTAGTTAGTCAATCTGTCAGACAAAATGCCATGGCATATCCTTTGACTAATCAAAAACCATTAACCAAAAAAATATATTATTATGGCAAAAGGAAAAATTAAAGTTCAAACAGAAAACATCTTTCCAATTATTAAAAAATTCTTATATTCCGATCACGAAATATTTTTAAGAGAGCTTATTGCTAATGCAACCGATGCAACAAAAAAACTACATTCGTTAAGTGCGTTGGGCGAGTTTAAAGGCGAAATTGGTGATGATACTATTGAAGTGAAATTAGATAAAAAAGCCAAAACCATTACCATTTCCGATAAAGGTATTGGTATGAGCGAAGAAGAAGTAAAAAAATACATCAATCAAATCGCATTTTCTGGAGCCGAAGAGTTTGTAACTAAATTTAAAGATAAAACCGACACGCAAAACATTATAGGCAAATTCGGTTTAGGGTTCTATTCCTCTTTTATGGTTGCCGAACGGGTAGAAATTATCTCTAAAAACTATAAAGACGAACCTGCTGCTCATTGGGAATGTGATGGAAGTCCAGAATACTCCTTAAAAACAGGTGAAAAAGAAACCAGAGGTACTGATGTTATTTTACACATAGCCGAAGATTCTACCGAATTTTTAGAAGAAAGCAGAATTAAAACCCTACTTGATAAATATTGTAAATTTATGCCTGTTGCTATTAAATTCGGACAAAAGTCGGAATGGGTGGACAACAAAAAAGGCAAAAAAGACAAAGATGGAAATGTGGAGCAAGAAGAAATTAAAGTGGATAACATTATTAACAACCCAACACCAGCCTGGACAAAAACACCATCAACCTTAGAGGATAAAGACTATGCCGATTTCTACAGAGAATTGTATCCAATGAATTTTGAGGAATCGTTATTTCATATTCACTTAAATGTTGATTATCCATTTAACCTTACCGGAATTTTGTATTTCCCAAAAATAAAACCAAATATGGAAGTGCAAAAGGATAAAATCCAATTGTATTCCCGTCAGGTTTTTATTACCGATTCAGTAGAAGG
The DNA here is from genome assembly GCA_002841035.1 of Bacteroidetes bacterium HGW-Bacteroidetes-12. Taxonomy (GTDB): domain Bacteria; phylum Bacteroidota; class Bacteroidia; order Flavobacteriales_E; family Vicingaceae; genus BRH-c54. The sequence goes on from PHDR01000013.1 coordinate 14,485, forward strand.
AATTGTGCCTGACTTTTTAATGCTGTTGCACGGAGTTATTGATTCACCAGATATTCCTTTAAATGTTTCTCGTTCGTATTTACAAGCCGATGGAGCAGTGAAAAAAATATCAAGCCACATCTCTAAAAAAGTTGCCGATAAATTAGAAGAGTTATTTAAAAACGACCGAGCCGATTTTGAGAAAAAATGGGACGATATTAAGGTTTTTATTGAATACGGAATGTTGTCTGATGAAAAATTTGCAGAACGAGCTCAAAAGTTTTCTTTATACAAAACTACTGATGATAAGTATTTTACGATAGATGAATTAACTGAAAAGATTAAGCCATTACAAACCGATAAAGACAATAAACTTGTTTATTTATATACAAGCGATGTTGAAGCACAACATTCTTTTATTGAAGCAGCAAAAAACAAAAATTATGAAGTAATTATCTTAGATACAGCACTTACCGCTCATTTAGTAGGCAAATTAGAACAAACGGTAAAAGACAGCACATTTGCTCGTATTGATGCAGACACAATAGATAAACTCATTAATAAAGACGAGAAAATACCTTCAAAACTATCGGATAAAGAACAAGAAACGCTAAAACCAATTATTGAAGAAGTAATTGCCAAAGAAAAATTTACGGTTCAGTTTGAAAGCATGAACGAAACCGACCAACCCATGACTATTGTTCAACCCGAATTTATGCGAAGAATGAAAGATATGAGCAAAATTGGTGGCGGAATGAATATGTTTGGTGGAGCTATGCCCGATATGTATAATTTGGTAGTAAACGCCAATCACCCGTTAATTTCTAAAATATTGAATGAAAAAGATGCAGCAAAACAAAAAGAAATAACCAAACAAACAGCCGATTTAGCCTTGCTTTCGCAAAATATGCTAAAAGGAGAAGAGCTTACTAAATTTATTAAACGAAGCTTGGAATTGATATAAAACACCATTAACCTAACAGGTTAATAAAATCTGTTAGGTTTAATAATAAAATGTGAATAAGATTTTGAAAAAAGTAGCGATAACTAATTCACATTAAATACATTTGTTAAAACAATTTAAAACAAAAAAAATGAAAAAATCTTGGATAGTAATAGGTGTTTTGGCACTCGTAATTTTATGGCTTGTTTTCTCTTCAATTGGATCATACAACAGTATGGTAACCAAAGACGAAACCGTTACAGGACAATGGTCGCAAGTAGAAAACGTGTATCAACGAAGAGCAGATTTAATTCCTAATTTAGTAAGCACCGTTAAAGGCTATGCTGCTCACGAAAAAGAAACCTTAGAAGGCGTTGTAAATGCCAGAGCAAAAGCAACATCAACAACCATAAATGCTAATAATTTAGATGCTGCTGCACTACAAAAATTCCAATCGGCACAAGATGGATTAAGTTCTGCATTATCGCGTTTGATGGTAGTAGTAGAAAAATATCCCGATTTAAAAGCCAATCAAAATTTTTTAGAACTACAAGCTCAATTGGAAGGCACAGAAAACAGAATAGCCAACGAGCGTAAAAAATTTAACGAAACAGCCCAAGATTACAATACTTATATACGAAAATTTCCTAAAAATTTATATGCAGGAATGTTTGGATTTGAAAAAAGAGCCTATTTTGAATCAACTGCAGGTGCTGATGTAGCCCCGAAAGTTGAGTTTTAAACAAAAAAACAGTCCTAACCAGGAATTCTACACTTTTTATTCCTTAATAAACAAGAATACTGAATGTTTTTGTGATAGGAGATTAATTGTTAATGCAAGGCTTGTGCGGTTATTTTGCATAATAGCTAATTATAAGTACTAATGAATAACATATTATAATGGAAGATAAAACAGAAAAGATTTATTCAATCATTCAAAGATATTTCACGTTCAGTATCAAAAGAACTGTCGGAAAACAGTTATAATATTTATAAAGAAGTTGATTTTAGGTTGGTTAATGAAAATAGTTTGAATGAAAATGTATTTGAATTTTTAGATCTAAAAGATTTTACTAAAGTATTGTCGTCTTTGGATAAAAATAATAATACTAAAGACATTCAATTAAAAACATGTAACATACTTAGCAGTTTGGGTATTAATTCAGATTCTAAGTTCAAGATTGAGGTTTTCTAGCTAATACACCTGTCAAATATTCTTTTAATGCTTCCTTTTCTCTAGATTCATTATTTGTCCTATAATGTATTGCATTATGTTAATATAGCTTAGGTTTTTAAAGAATTAATTCTTTAAAAAGGGCAAAAAAAAATTATCAAAACAAAATCAAGTAAGGGTTTAAAATTTGCTATTCTTCTTAGCAAATTTAAACTTTTACCAACCGCTTTCTTTTAGCAAAAAATGGGTAAAGCCTTTTTGCTTTACTTATTTTTTAGCTGCGTGAGGGATAGCAGCGGCATCTCCCGATTTTTCATCGGGAATATAGCGAATAGCCCGACCTTTAGGGCACGCCCAAATAATCTAACTTTGCCTTAATAAAAACAGCTTAAAATTTGAGCTAATTTAAAAATTTAGCTGTATTTTTCCACTTCAAAAATTGAAGTTCTAAAACTATGAGCGAACTCAGTAGAAGTTTTGTAGAAGAAATAAGAGGTATTTTAACCCGAGCAAGGCAAAATGCTATTACTGCAGTTAACTCTGCTATGGTTTACGCTTATTGGGAAATAGGCAAACGCATTGTGGAAGAAGAGCAGAAAGGCAAAGAAAGAGCCATTTACGGAAAGCATTTATTAGATAATTTGGCAGAGGGTTTAAGTGAAGATTTTGGAAAAAGTTTTGATGCACGTGAATTACGTAGAATACGACAGTTTTATTTGTCTTTCCCAATTCGGGACACGGTGCGTCCCGAATTAAGTTGGTCGCATTATCGGTTATTAATTCGTATTGAAAATGAAGGTATTAGGTTATTCTACATGAAGGAAGTCATCGAACAACATTGGAGTACCCGAAAATTAGATAGAAATATCAGTAGTCAATATTATCAACGAATTTTATCCAACCAAAGTAGCAAAGAATTAACTACCAAAAGCCAACTCAATAATAACTTAGATTTTATTAAAAATCCTTATGTGCTAGAATTTTTAGACCTCCCGTCAAATCTTACGCATAAAGAGAAAGACATTGAAAAAGCAATTGTTCTGCATTTACAAAGTTTTTTACTGGAACTCGGGAAAGGTTTTGCTTTTGTAGCCCAGCAAAAATTGATACGTACCGAAACTTCTGATTTTTTTATCGATTTGGTATTTTACAATTTTTACCTCAAATGTTTTGTGGTAATTGATATTAAAGCAGGAAAATTGAGTCATCAAGACATTGGGCAATTGGATATGTATGTACGAATGTTTGACGAAATAGAAAAATCAGAAGCCGATAACCCTACCATAGGTATTTTGCTTTGTGCTGATACCGACAATGTAGTCGCTAAATATTCGGTGCTTAACGATAAAAATAACCTGTTTGCTTCCAAGTACCAATTGTATTTACCAAGCGAAGAAGAATTGCAACAAGTAATTGAAAAAGATTTATGAGAAAACATGAAATTGTATTAATTGATTCAAAAACAAAGCGAACGTAAATGGCATTATTTCAAACTTCTGTACTAAACAATTACCTTAAACGACAAAATGCAGAAGCTATATCTAA
>PHDR01000338.1 GCA_002841035.1 Bacteroidetes bacterium HGW-Bacteroidetes-12
TTATAAGTATATTCTCCTCGTTCTTTATTAATTACTCCATCTCTATCTAAAAAAATTACTTTACGCATGAGTTTAGTTTATGAGGTTAAAAATTTAGGGCATTCATTAACTGACCTATAAAATTCATAAAAGCTCCAGGAACAAAGATTAATGTAAACAAAAACCCAAAAACTGCTCCCCAAGTGTGGGCATCATGAGCCACATTATCGTTGCTTCTTTTATCCATATAAATTTCATAGGCTAAATAAAGAACTCCAAATAATAATGGATTAATAGTAAAAGGCAAAAAGATAATACCTATTCCGCCTGTAAAAGGCATAAATGCTATAGCGGCAAACAACACTGCTGAAACAGCTCCAGAGGCTCCAACAGCATTATAATTGTAGTTGTCTTTGTGTCGAGCCAAAGAAGGCAATGAAGCCACAGCAATCCCTCCAATATAAATAAACAAATAATAAGCAATGCCTAAAGCACCTAATTCATTGATTAAAATAGTTTCTACAATACTTCCAAAACTATACAATACATACATATTAAAAATAAGATGAAATATATTTTGTTTATCATGTATAAATGCATGTGTAAATAAGCGATACCATTCTTTATTGTGTGTTACCTGATAGGGATTAAAAAGTAGTTTTAAATATAATTCATTATTAGTATTTGCGATAAAAGTAATAACAACTGTAATGACAATAATAATAAGGGTAATGCTCATGGGTGTAATTTAAGTAGTTTTTAGTAACGAGAATTGCAAAATTATTAGCAATTACAGTTTACATTTATTCCTTCAAAAGAAAAATCAATAAGGGTTGCGACACCTTCTTTTTCTTCTGCAGACGAAAGTCTTCTAGGTTCACAAGTCTCAATAAAAACAGTAATTTTGCTTCCATTGGATAATTTGCCTTCTATTTTATAAACTGGACAAGGTTCTCTTGATGTGGTACTTTCTTTAAAATTTACTTTGGCATTTTTAAAAAAGTTACTAAATTCCGAAATAGAGATGTTATTACATACTAACAAACAATTCATTCTTGATTCAACCGTAACTCCTGTTTCTTCAATAAATTCTAACACCCTTCCTTCGGGAAGCCATGATGAGCGAGCATCATCGCCAGAATAGAAGATTGCCCAAACCATTACACAGCCAAGTCCAAAACCTATGAGGTAAAATTTTAATCTATTTATAAACTTGTCCATGTTTTTTTAATTGAAATAACACATTTTTCTTCCGTAGATATTGCTGATTATCGCAGAATTTTTAACCTCTAAATCTCTACCTACATTGCCATTAACAACAAGTTAATGTCTTTGTAGGGCAGGTTAAAAGTCTCTGCTAAGTATTTATTGGTTAATATTCCTTTATAGATATATACACCATTTTGAATTCCCACATACGATTTTATCATAGATTCAATTCCACCAAATTCACCTGTATCTATAATTGTTGGTGCTATAACATTGCTTAGAGCATAAGAAGCCGTTCTTGCAACTCTGGATGCAATGTTTGGAACGCAATAATGAATTACTCCGTGTTTTGTGAAAACAGGTGCTTGGTGACTTGTTAATTCAGAAGTTTCTACACATCCTCCTTTATCTATACTAACATCTACAATAACTGAAAGATTTTTCATTTTTTCTACCATTTCTTCGGTAACTATAATTGGTGCTCTGCCAATCTTACTACTTATTGCTCCAATAACCACATCGGCAGATTTTAATGATTTCATTAATACTTTTGGTTGAAGTATTGATGTTTGTAAGCGTTGTCCGATAACATCCTGAACTCTTCTCAATTTATGAATGTTGTTATCGAAAATTTTAACAGAAGCCCCTAAACCAACTGCTGCACGGGCTGCGTATTCTCCAACTGTTCCTGCTCCTAAAATAACTACTTCTGTTGGTGAAATACCCGAAATACCTCCAAACATTTGTCCCTGTCCTTTTCGTTCGCTATTCAAATATTCTGCAGCAATCAAAATAGCTGTATTTCCAGCAATTTCACTCATGGCAGTTACAATGGGTAAAACACCATCGGGATCTTTTATAAAATCAAAAGCAATGGCAGTTATTTTTTTTGAAATTAGCTTTTTTATGAAATCTTTCGGTTGAATAGGTAATTGCAAAGCAGATATAAGCAATTGACCGTGTTGCATCATATCTAGTTCTTCTATTGTTGGAGGCTCAACTTTTAGTATCATTGTTGCCTTATATACTTCTTCCGTTCCATAAACAATTTGAGCTCCTGCTTCACTATAATCTCTATCACTAAAACTACAACCTTCTCCTGCTCCTGTTTCAATGATTACTTCATGTCCATTATTAACTAATAAAGCAACAGCATCAGGAACCAAGGTAATTCGTTTTTCTTGCATGGAAGTCTCTTTGGGTATTCCTATTTGCAAATTACTTTTCTTTCTAGCTATTTCAAGTGTTTCTTCTTGAGGCATAAAACCATGAGCTAAGGATTTGAGTAAGTCATCTGATGTGGACATATCTTTTGATATTAAATGAGTTTGGAAAAACTATTAATTGCTACAAATTTATAAAATACAATTTACTCTTCTATGGTTATTTTGCGTTTATTATTTCTAAGTGTTTGTATTTTGATTTTTAAACAGTTTTTTGGCAACAAACCAACTATCTTTTCTGGCCATTCAATGAAACAAAGATTTCCACTATATAAATAATCTTCCACTCCAATATCATAGGCTTCTAGTTCGTTTTCTATTCGATAAAAATCGAAATGATATATTTTTTTATTATCTTGAGTTAAGTATTCATTTACAATAGAAAAAGTAGGGCTTTGAATGGTATCCACCACTTTTAATTGGTGGCACAATTGTTTAATTAGCGTTGTTTTACCTACTCCCATTTCTGCATAAAACGCAATGACTTTATTTTTTCCTATTACTTCTAGTAATTGCT
>PHDR01000339.1 GCA_002841035.1 Bacteroidetes bacterium HGW-Bacteroidetes-12
AATTATTTAAAGAAAAACCTATTGATTTTGAAATTAAATTACTAAATTTGACAAATATTAAAGCAAGAAGTTAAACAACAACCTTGTGAAACTTAACAGGTATTGCAATCATTGTGTGGATTATTATGAGCGTATTTCTAAATTAATGTATCAAGGAGCATCAAGCGATGCTCAACTCGCTGAAATTATCGAAAAAATTAAAGCTACTGGAAAAAACAATAAATACGACTGTGTTATTGGAATTAGTGGTGGAATAGATAGTTGTTATGTGGCTTTTAAAGCAAAAAAACTTGGGTTAAAACCATTGGCTGTTCATTTAGACAATGGTTGGAATTCTGAATTGGCAGTAAGTAATATAGAAAAAATTTTAAACCAACTCGATATTGATTTATTTACTTATGTGTTGGATTGGGAAGAATTTAAAGATTTACAACTATCATTTTTAAAAGCATCAGTACCTGAAATAGAAACACCTACTGATATTGCAATATTAGCTGTACTTCATCAGGTTGCTGCAAAACACAACATAAAATATATACTTAGTGGAGGAAACTTTGCTACCGAAGGTATTTTACCTAAAAGTTGGCATTATGATGCTAAGGATGAAAAATATTTAAAATCTATTCACCAACAATTTAGCAAAAGACCATTAAAAACCTTTCCAACCTTTGGTTTTTTAAAAGAGGTGTATTACAAATTCGTGAAAGGAATAAAAATTGTTTATTTTCTTAATTATATCCCATACTCTAAAAAAGAAGCTATTGAATTGTTAGAGAAAGAGTTGGATTGGAAAAATTACGGAGGAAAACACCATGAATCTCGTTATACACGAATTGTACAATCCTATATTCTTCCTGAAAAATTTAATATCGATTATCGTAAATCAACTTCTTCCACACAAATTTGTGCAGGGGAAGTTATAAGAGAACAAGCTATTAAAGAATTAGAACCAAAACCTTATAACGAAAACCTAGTAGAAGAAGATAAAGAATATTTATGTAAAAAATTAGGGATAACACTTATAGATTTTGATAACATGATGAAAAGTCCTCCCAAAACCCATAACGATTATCCAAATAATAAAAAAGTATTGGAGTTTATTTATGGCACTTATCGTAAATTCTTTTAACAAAAGTATGTAAGTTGAAAGTTATATTTTTGATTTACATAGGGTTTGCTGAAAAACATTTTTAAAGCAGTTCAACGTAGTAAATTTTCGATTGAAAGAATTATTGTTATTATAACCCAATAACCCAGGCAGACAAAGACACATTTTTATTGGTCTCAAAAAAAATGTTTAAAATTTACATTCCCTCCACTCGCTCGGCTGTGCCGAGTGAGTCCTATCAATATTGTTTTTAACAAAACTACCATTCATCAGCTTTAATATTTTGTTTAATTATATTCTGTTTTTTTCCGATATAAATCCAATGAACTATTTCTCACTCGGCACAACCAAGCGAGTGAGTATCGAAGAATTCTTTCGATTAATTTTTCCAATTTATTTACATAGTTTTACAAAAAAAAATAAGTGGTGGAGCATACAAAAAAAATTATTATTGGAAGAAAAGACGTTGCTGATTTTCCTTTACTAAACATCTATCAACTTCCTGTAAAGATTGATTCGGGGGCTTATACCTCAAGTTTACACTGTCACAATATTGAGGAAATGGAAGAAAACGGCATAAAAAAAATAAAATGCAATCTTTTAGACCCATCTCATGCAAATTATCACGAAAAAGAATTTATTTTTGACACCTTTTCCAAAAAGAAAGTAAAAAGTTCTAATGGACAAGTAGAAGAACGCTATAAAATTAAAACTGAAATTAAACTGTTTAACCAAATTTACCCCATAGAATTAACCCTTTCTGAAAGAGGTAGTATGCGATTTAGTGTGTTATTGGGAAGAAAATTCTTAACTAAAAAATTCTTAATAGATACATCGCTTACCAATTTATCTTATAAAAACAGCATTACTACCATCTAACAAAAATTAATTTATTTAACACACGAATGAAAATTTTAGTATTATCCCGTAATCCTAACCTTTATTCTACCCGAAGATTGGTGGAAGCTGGCGAAAAACGTAAACACGAAATGTTGGTTGTTGACCATACCAAATGTGACCTTATTATTGAAAAGAAAAGACCTCAAGTATTTTATAAAGGACAACCTTTAGAAGGAGTTGATGCGGTTATTCCAAGAATAGGTGCTTCAGTTACGTTTTATGGAACAGCAGTAGTTCGTCAATTTGAAATGATGAAGGTGTTTACTGCTACTGAATCACAGGCTTTGGTTCGTTCTCGGGACAAACTTAGAAGCCTTCAAATTTTATCACGAGCTGGATTGGGATTGCCAAAAACAGCCTTTACCAACTATTCTAAAGATGTTAAATCCATCATTCAAAAAGTAGGAGGAGCACCATTAGTTATTAAACTTTTAGAAGGAACACAAGGAGTAGGTGTGGTGTTGGCAGAAAACAACAATGCGGCCGAATCTGTTTTAGAAGCGTTTAATGGGTTAAGAGCAAGAGTTATTGTGCAAGAATTTATTAAAGAAGCTGGCGGGGCAGACATTCGTGCATTTGTGGTTGATGGAGTTGTTGTGGGTGCAATGAAACGACAAGGAAAAGAAGGAGAATTTCGATCTAATTTACACAGAGGAGGAAGTGCATCACTTTACGAACTTACTGATGAAGAAGAAAATACAGCATTAAAAGCTGCAAAAGTTTTAGGGTTAGGCGTTGCAGGTGTAGATTTATTACAATCCAACAAAGGGCCTTTAATTATGGAGGTAAATTCTTCTCCAGGGCTTGAAGGTATTGAAGGTGCTACAGGCAAAGATAT
>PHDR01000340.1 GCA_002841035.1 Bacteroidetes bacterium HGW-Bacteroidetes-12
TATTATGACCAATGATGGAGAAGCTATGAATGCCGCTCTTTCAAGAATAAAAGCAATTACGGCTGTTCCTGAAGTGGGCGAAATTTACAAAGGAAAAGTAAAATCAATTACCAACTTTGGTGCTTTTGTAGAAATTATTCCTGGAAAAGATGGATTACTTCATATTTCTGAAATTAACTGGGATAGAGTAGAAAAAGTTGAAGATGTGCTAAAAGAAGGCGAAATGATTGATGTTAAGTTAATTGAGGTTGATGCTAAAACTGGAAAATTAAAACTTTCAAGAAAGGTATTATTAGAAAAACCGCAAAAAGAAAACGCTTAATAAGTAGTTTTTTCAACCTATAAAAACCCATTTCAATTTTTTTTTGAAATGGGTTTTCTTTTTTTGTTTTAAAGAATCGAAAAGAGATTAACCAATTTGCATAACCTATTTTAAAAAAGTAGTTTTGCGATAAATTTAAAAAAAATAATTATGAGTGATGTGAAAAATAAAGTAATTGCCGTATCGTATAATTTACATAAAGACACTGCAAAAGGAGAGTTAATAGAATCTACCGAAGGAAAAGAACCGCTTAGGTTTTTATCTGGTTTGGGGCAAATGATTCCCGATTTTGAAAAGAATGTGGCTAACTTAAACCAAGGAGATACGTTTTCTTTTGGTATAAAAGCGGAAGATGCCTATGGTTCAAGAACTGAAGAAGCAATTATAGAACTTCCGCAAGATATATTTAAAAAAGAAGGCAAGTTAGTTGATGAAGTGCAAGTAAACAATGTATTGCCTTTGCAAGATCAAAACGGAAATGTAGTTCCTGCAAAAGTGCTTGCAATAAATACAGAAACGATTACCGTTGATGTGAACCACCCACTGGCTGACCAAGATTTACATTTTACTGGAACGGTTGTGGAGGTAAGAACGGCAACCCAAGAAGAAATTGAACACGGACACGCACATTAAAAAGTTATAATAACCTAACAGGTTTCAAAAACCTGTTAGGTTTATTTTAAAGGGTCGTTCCAATTCTTATCTTTTTTATTCTTTTCATTCTGCACTTTAACACTTGGTAAATAACTCCACTTACCTTTTTCTAACACAAGTGCATCAAAGGTATCTAACGATGGTCCATAATATTCATAAACATCTTTTAATTTTGAACTTGCAGGAACTAAATAATCAAACACAATTCTTTTGTTTTCTTCATCAAATTTTAACGACATCGAATACTCCTTTCCGTATTCAAAAATTACCCTGCGCTGTGTTTTCTTTTCCATTTTAAAAATGGCTGCTCCAATTTTAACATTTCCATTAATATCAATTTCAAACACATCAATAATTTTTTTGTTAGTTAAAAGGTTATTGCCATCCCACCCCAACACGGTATAATAACTCTTGCCTAATTTTTCCTCATAAATAAGGGTGTAATACAAGGCTCCAAACCAATTTTTTGGAGTTAAAATTTTATTTTCTGGTTTTTCTATCTCAGCTGATTTATCGGAAAGCTCAACCACTTTGAGCGTGTTGTTGGCTAGTTTTATTTGAAGAAAGGCAAAGTATTCATACGTTCCATTTTGGTAAGGCAACACCCAATTATAAATTTTTAAATTATTTTCTTTCAGCACACTCATTTTTTCAACACTACTAAAATCAGTTTCGAAAGAGGAATTGTTTTCTAAAATTGCAACAAGTGTATTTCTAAAATTAGTGTTTGCAGCAATTTTTTGCTCATCATTATCACTTTCAATAATCTGCAATGAAAATTTATTAAGTGCTTTAAGCTCTTGCCCAATGTCAATAGTTGTTTGTTGAGAAAACCCAAAAAAAGGAAGATAAATTAAAAAAAGGAGGAAGGTTTGTTTTTTCAGCATCATAATTAAAAATAAAAACCGTGCATAAATTATATACACGGTTTTAAGTTACGAATATTGTTCCAATTTTAAAAATTTATAAATGCAGTTTATCTTTTTTTGCTAACAATTCGGCTTCTGTTTCACGCACATTTTCGTCATCAACGCAGCAATCAACAGGGCAAACTGCGGCACATTGCGGCTCGTCATGAAAACCTTTACATTCGGTACACTTATCAGGAACTATATAATAATAATCTAAACTAACAGGCTCTTGCGTAGTATCTGCATCTACCAAACTGCCATCTCTTAATTTAAAAGCACCACTTACTGTTGTTCCATCGCTCACTCTCCATTCATCGCCACCTTCATAAATTGCATTGTTAGGGCATTCTGGTTCGCAAGCCCCACAATTAATACATTCGTCTGTTATAATAATTGCCATTGTTTTAAATTTTAATGTTAGTAATTTTACAGGCAAATTTAGGATTTTAATTATGAACTTAACACAACGAATTGATAGTTTTGAACAGCTTGGTGTTTTTATCAAACAATTTACTGAAAATCAGAAAAATGATACATTACTGGAATTGAATAATTTTTTTTATACTGATTTTTCAGTTTTAATAGAACAGCAAAAAAGTTTAAACGGTTGGTTTACCAAAGAAAACGTGTTGTTGGCATTGCACGGAATTAGCTTGTGGCTTACCGCTGAAGCACTTCAAAATTGGGTTAGTAAGTATTCGTTTTTAGAAAAAAAACCTAAAAATGTTGGGGTTATTATGGCAGGAAATATTCCTTTGGTTGGCTTTCATGATATGCTTTCAGTGTTGATGAGTGGAAATAATTTTGTTGGTAAATGTGCTAGTAATGATGCTACACTTATTCAAAAAATTGTTGAGATACTTGTTTATATTAATCCTAATTTTAAACAAAAAATTAAGTTGGTAGAAAAAATACAAAACACTGATAATGTGAGTGTTTATATTGCTACCGGAAGCAA
>PHDR01000341.1 GCA_002841035.1 Bacteroidetes bacterium HGW-Bacteroidetes-12
ACAACAGTTGAAGTAGCAACCCCAAAACACGTTGAAGAAGCACTGAAACATGAAGTAGATATTTTATGGATAGGAGCAAGAACCACAGCAAATCCATTTGCTGTTCAAGACATAGCCGATTCACTTCAAGGAAACTCAAAAGCAATTGTTTTGGTTAAAAACCCCATCAATCCCGATTTAATGTTATGGGAAGGTGCTTTAGAACGATTATTAAAAGTTGGAATTACAAATGTAGGAGCAATTCATAGAGGTTTTTCAAAATATGGAGATTCTAACTTTAGAAATCCTCCACAATGGCAAATTCCAATAGAATTGAAACAACATTTTCCTGAACTTACCCTAATTTGCGACCCTAGTCATATTTGCGGTAAAAGAGAAACCCTATTTCATGTTGCTCAAAAAGCAATGGATTTAGATTTTGATGGTTTAATGATAGAATCGCATCTAACTCCAAACCTAGCTTGGAGTGATGCTCAACAACAGCTAACTCCAAGTGATTTGCTAGTCTTATTAGATAAATTAGTAATAAGAAAAGGTAAATTATCTCCAGTTTTAACTTCAGAAATTGATAAACTTCGACAAAAAATAAATTTGTTGGACAGTGATTTAATTGATGTTTTATCCAAACGGATGCAAATGGTTGCTCAATTAGGTAAATATAAAAAGACAAATCAAGTTCAAATTCTTCAACCAAAAAGATGGGAAGAAATTCTAAATAAATCGTTAGAGGAAGCCATTGAAAAAGGAGTAGGACAAGATTTTATAAGAAACGTATTTACGGAAATTCATATAGAATCCATAAAACTTCAAAGCAAGATAATGAACGAAGAAGAAAAGTAATAGAAGTTTTTTTTAACAATATACACATGAAAAAAGTACTATTTGTTTGTTTAGGAAACATTTGCAGATCGGCAATGGCACAAGGAATTTTTGAGGCTAAAGTAAAAAAAAATAAATTGAATGTTGTTGTTGATTCTGCAGGCACTTGCAACAACCATGTTGGGCAAGCTCCAGATAAAAGGATGCAAAAAAAAGGAATGGAATATGGAATTGATATTTCTCACCAAAGAGGACGACAATTTTCTATTTCTGATTTTGATAGATTTGATTATATTTTTGCGATGGACACCTCTAATTATTACGACATTATTGCATTGGCTAGAAATGATAATGATAAAGAAAAAACAAGTTTATTCCTGGACTTAAAGTATCCTAACCAAAACAAAAGTGTTCCAGACCCATATTTTGGTGGCGAAAAAGGTTTTGAAGAAGTGTTTCAATTGTTAGATAAAGCGTGCAATGAATTGATTAATAAATTAAAATGATGATAAAAAACGGGATACTATACTTATTGCCAGTTACCTTAGGAGAATCTGCTTATGATCAGGTAATACCAATTTATAACAATAAAATTGTGCAAGAAATAGATGTTTTTATTGTAGAAAATATAAAAACAGCTCGAAGATTTATTAAAAGAGTAGCTCCAGAAAAACAAATTGATGATTTAGTTTTTTATGAAATAAACAAACGCACAAATATGGATATGTTGCCAACCTTTTTAAAACCTATTTTTGAAGGAAAAAACATAGGCTTAATTTCTGATGCAGGTTGTCCTGGCGTTGCTGATCCTGGTGCAGATGTTGTGGCTTTGGCTCACGAAAACAATATTAAAGTGGTGCCATTGGTAGGTCCTTCATCCTTATTATTGTCATTAATGGCGAGTGGTTTTAACGGTCAAAGTTTTTGTTTTAATGGGTACTTGCCAAAAGAACAAAAAGATAGAGTTCGAAAATTAAAAGAATTAGAACGAATTGCCAATGCCCAAAAGCAAACACAACTTTTCATTGAAACACCTTATCGAAATCAGCATGTGTTTGATGATTTATTGTTAAATTGTAATCCATCTTCAAAGCTTTGTATTGCAGTAGATATAACACTTCCTTCGGAGCAAATTCTTACAAAAACCATTGCAGAGTGGAAAAATTTTAAAATCGATTTAACTAAAAGACCATGTGTTTTTTTGATAGGATAAATTATATAAAATGAATTTAATTTTTTGAACAACAATATATCCGACTAATAAACCTAACTTTGCTTCTAACCATTGTAATGCATGACATTTAAAGAACTCCAAGTAATAGAACCAATTCTAAAAGCATTAGAAGAAAAAGGATATACAATACCAACTCCAATTCAAACACAAGCCATACCAATCTTATTAAAGGGCAAAGATTTATTAGGATGTGCCCAAACAGGAACAGGGAAAACGGCTGCTTTTGCCATTCCCATTCTTCAACATTTGTTTTTAGATAAAACCAGAAATAGAAACCAACGTCAAATAAAAGCATTGATAGTAACACCAACCAGAGAATTGGCTATTCAAATTGCAGACAATTTTACCGAATACGGTCAATATACAGACATTCGGAATACTGTAATTTTTGGAGGTATAAAACAAGGCTCTCAAACCAATGCACTACAAAGAGGTGTTGACATTTTAGTCGCTACACCAGGTCGTTTGTTAGATTTAATGAATCAGGGATTTATTTCACTTAAAAATATTGAGTATTTTGTTTTAGATGAAGCTGATCAAATGCTCGATATGGGTTTTGTTCATGATATAAAAAAACTTATTGCAAAGCTCCCTGAAAAGCGACAATCGTTGTTTTTTTCTGCAACCATGCCAAAAAGTATTGTTGAACTTTCTAGTAAAATATTAGGAAATTATGAAGAGGTAACAGTTAAACCAGAACAAGCAACAGCAGAAAGAGTAGGGCAAGCGGTTTATTTTGTAACAAAAACTGATAAACCAAAATTGTTGGTAT
>PHDR01000342.1 GCA_002841035.1 Bacteroidetes bacterium HGW-Bacteroidetes-12
TTTGAAAAGAAGAAAAATGCATTCTATCTCAAACCGGAAAATCGCCAAGTATATGTAAAAGTTTTTTTTGAAGCCATCATACAGCATAAAGCGGTTATTTACAAATACATACAACAGTATTATCGTTGCTTTATGGGAAACAAAAATATTGTCAATTATCCAATTTTTTCGTATGAATAATGTTATCATCGTCACTTACGACATTTCGAACAACAAAACACGAACCCATTTCTCCAAATTTTTAGAAAAATATGGGGTTCGGGTTCAGTTTTCTGTCTATGAAATTCAAAATTCAAAGCGCATACTCGATATCGTTCAAAACGCCATACAGGCAAAATTCAAAAAACGGTTTGAATCGGGCGACAGTGTTTATTTATTTAAAGCCAACCACAACGACACAATTCGTTATGGCAGCGCGGCACTGATTGACAAAGACCTTATCATACTTTAAAATACCCAACCCTCAGCTGATGCAGTTCAACTTCATCTTCACTGTTCTTTGTTAAATTACTAAAGAACAAAATCTTATAACATTTCACATTCGTTTACTTTGACTTAGGGGGGGGTGAAAAAGCATTTTTAATATTCATGGGAAATGGCTAAAACCATGGCTTTTTTCCATACTTTTGTCCCTCAAGAGTCTATCAAGACTTTAAAATTTCTACTATTGTAGATTCCGTCAAATCGAGTGCATTCCTTATTTGTCTATCAAGACTTTAAAATTTCTACTATTGTAGATGCTAATAAAAAACCTAATGTCGCTAATGTGTCTATCAAGACTTTAAAATTTCTACTATTGTAGATTGGTGTTTGCATTTTTAGACAATTTATTGTCTATCAAGACTTTAAAATTTCTACTATTGTAGATTCTATGTTTGTCATCTTAACCGTGACAGACGTCTATCAAGACTTTAAAATTTCTACTATTGTAGATGATTACAGGCATGATTAAGCACGCTTTTGTCTATCAAGACTTTAAAATTTCTACTATTGTAGATGCATTGATTGTTGTTGAATTTTGAAGGGTCTATCAAGACTTTAAAATTTCTACTATTGTAGATACTATAAAAACTATCATTTGTGACAACGTCTATCAAGACTTTAAAATTTCTACTATTGTAGATCGTTAAAATGGCTAAGGAACTTCCTTTGTCTATCAAGACTTTAAAATTTCTACTATTGTAGATCTATGCATTGGCTTTACCATGTCTGGGCGGTCTATCAAGACTTTAAAATTTCTACTATTGTAGATTATTTATAGTTTATTGGTATTGAATAGTGTCTATCAAGACTTTAAAATTTCTACTATTGTAGATCGCCTTTGTGTTTGTTGCTTAATTGCCGTCTATCAAGACTTTAAAATTTCTACTATTGTAGATATTAATCCATTTAAACTGAGTTAAATGTCTATCAAGACTTTAAAATTTCTACTATTGTAGATAAACCATTTTAGATGGGCTTTTTTTAAGTCTATCAAGACTTTAAAATTTCTACTATTGTAGATCATGATCAAAACCATGCATGTGTTTCGAGGTCTATCAAGACTTTAAAATTTCTACTATTGTAGATACCAATATGTCATTGATTATTTTCTCAATGTCTATCAAGACTTTAAAATTTCTACTATTGTAGATTACAGAGAAACTTAGTTCAAAATTACTAAGTCTATCAAGACTTTAAAATTTCTACTATTGTAGATTTAGATATTCAGGCTAAGATTACTAAAACGTCTATCAAGACTTTAAAATTTCTACTATTGTAGATTGGAATCAAGACACGAATTTTTAATTGAAGTCTATCAAGACTTTAAAATTTCTACTATTGTAGATTGTGACCGAGGTGATAAAGCACTTCTATGTCTATCAAGACTTTAAAATTTCTACTATTGTAGATAATCAAACGTAGTTGGAAACAGACTTCGTGGTCTATCAAGACTTTAAAATTTCTACTATTGTAGATCGCCTTGGCGAACTCAGCAATCAGCTTGTCTATCAAGACTTTAAAATTTCTACTATTGTAGATTTCAGAATGGATATTTAGACCTTAGCAAGTCTATCAAGACTTTAAAATTTCTACTATTGTAGATTCTTCGTTGTAGTAGGTACGCCCATTGTCTATCAAGACTTTAAAATTTCTACTATTGTAGATTCATTGTAAATACCAATCAGTTTTTGATTATGTCTATCAAGACTTTAAAATTTCTACTATTGTAGATCATGGATGGCAAATGGTCAAAACTCGCTTCGTCTATCAAGACTTTAAAATTTCTACTATTGTAGATACCAATGAATACTGCTGACCTGAATACTGTCTATCAAGACTTTAAAATTTCTACTATTGTAGATTGGTATGATTCAGTGTCTTTTTTTAGTGTCTATCAAGACTTTAAAATTTCTACTATTGTAGATATCTACTTTTAAGTATATTTGTTTAAAGTCTATCAAGACTTTAAAATTTCTACTATTGTAGATACAAACGGATTTTTTGTTTGTTCGATGGTCTATCAAGACTTTAAAATTTCTACTATTGTAGATTCTTGGTTACGAGCAAGAAATGATATCAGTCTATCAAGACTTTAAAATTTCTACTATTGTAGATATGGCAAAGTCGAAAATTCACCGTCGGGTTTACTTTTTATAAAAAAACTTCTGCGAACTAAAGTCGATTTTGTCAACTTCCATTTTTTCAGAAAATGCTTGCCATTCGTTGGTTGCAGTTTGTCTGTAATTTCTCCCGTTGTAAGTAAATTCAAAAGGCATTTCAAAATCTTTGACATCGGTTTTCCAGCGGTATTTAAAAGCATTCCCAACGGGTTCAATT
>PHDR01000343.1 GCA_002841035.1 Bacteroidetes bacterium HGW-Bacteroidetes-12
AATTGTTCATCAAATAATGATTTCTTTCCTGTTGATTTGTAGTGTTGATTATTCATTTCTTTATGTGTTGGTTTATACTATAAATGTACACATAATTATTTGAATATCAAAATTTTAATTTATAGAACTCCCCTTAATAACTAAAAAATCAATTTATAACACTCATCTTAATATTATATGTTCCAAGCCCTAACCTGTTATCCTTGCTAAATAATCAAAATGATTGCCTTCAATTATTAATTCACAAGTTAGCCCTATTTGAGAAGCGTAGTTTTGAAGGGTTTCAAAATCTACGAAAAGCCATGAAAAAGGAGGTGTTTTACAATTTTTATAGCTCATTTGATACATTACTTCGCCATAATAATTGCCGTTTAAATCCAGTAAAATTGAACCATCTTCTTCTTCAAACATATACTTAATGTCAGAAGAATCAAGCAGAATTTGACCATTTTCGGAAAGTAGGCTTTTACAGTGTGTTAGAAAATGAGTTAATCCATCAAGTGTTTGAGCAATACCAACGCCATTCATCAAAAATAATAGGGTATCATATTTTTGATTTTCGAGGGTAAAGAAATTTTTATGTAGAGGGTTAATAACTCCTCGTTGCTTCATCGTTTCTATAGCCCCTTCAGAGGTGTCAATAGAAGTAACTTTTAACCCTCTTTTTTGTAGAATAAGACTATGTACTCCACTTCCAGCTCCAATATCTAACACATTTCCTTTACATAGTTGAAGTGCTTTTTTTTCAATTTTTGGCAATTCTTTTTCTGAACGAAATAAGTAGGGAAGAGGAAGTTCGTCATCTTCAGCAACAGAAGAAATAATGGTAATGTTTTTGGTGTTTTTTTTAGTTATATAATCTAGTAGAGCCGCTCCAAGTGCGTCCGTTTTTTTTGGTTTTTCGGCAGGGTTTCTATTAATTTTCATTTATGCTTGTTGTATGAGCTACCGTTATAATTTTTTTACACTTCAAATAAACAGAAGGCTTATTAAATTTATTTTAAAGCAGTAATATCTTCTACACCAATAAAACGCTCGGCAACAAATCCTTCGGCAAAATCAAACCCAGCTTCTCTTCCTAATGTTATCATGCGGGCTTTCACAAAATCCATAAAAAGTTTGCTTGTAAGAGGTGTTTCGGGTTCTTTAGATTCGGGATTATAAAATTGAGAACTATACGCATTTATCGCTTCCATTTTTTTATCTACAAAATCAGTTACATCAACCACAAAATCAGGTTTTAAATAGCGATCTTGAATGTAATGATAAACTACTTTTGGTCGCCAGTGTTGTTGGAATTGACCTTCAAATTCGGTTTCTATTCTACGTAAACCACTATAAAAGCAAGCGTCAGAAACTAGTTTAGAAGCCCTTCCGTGGTCAGGATGTCTGTCGGATATTGCATTTGCCAACACAATTTCGGGTTGATATAAACGTAACATCTTTATAATGGCTAATTGGTGTTCTTTGTTGTTTTCAAAAAATCCATCAGAAAAATTAAGAATTTCACGTGTGTGAACCCCCATAATTAAAGCTGCATTTTTCGCTTCTTGCAAACGTATTTCAGCACTTCCTCGTGAGCCTAATTCTCCATGCGTTAAGTCTAAAATACCAACTTTTTTACCTAACGCAATGTGTTTTAATAATGTTCCACTACAACTAAGTTCTACATCGTCAGGGTGTATGCCTATGGCTAAAATATCTAATTTCATTTGAAGAATAAATTTTTATAATTTTTTTATAAAATTAGTCCTATTTATTGTAGTTTACAATACTTACTTTTATACTTTAAATTATTTATACAATGAAAATCAAATTTGCAGGAGCAGCACGAACAGTTACAGGAAGTAAGCATTTAATTACTACTCGAAATGGTAAAACAATTTTGTTAGATTGTGGACTTTTTCAGGGCGAAGCTGCCAAGCGGCATAATAACAATAAAGATTTGGGGTTTGAAGCATCAGAGGTTGATTATTGTATTTTATCGCATGCTCATATCGATCATTCAGGTGCAATACCTTACCTTGTGAAAAGAGGGTTTAAAGGAAAGATTTATTGCACAAAAGCAACACTAGATTTATGCAGTATCATGTTGATTGATAGTGCTCATATTCAAGAAGCAGATTTGCAATACATTAATAGAGCAAGAATTCAAAAAGACCTTGAACCAATAGAGCCTTTATACACCATTGCTGATGCAGAAATTGCATTAAACCAATTTGTTGGATTAGATTATAATAAATGGTCAAAAATAAATGATGATATTGAAGTTTGTTTTACTATTGTTGGGCATATTTTAGGTGCAGGAGCAATTAACCTGAGAATTAAAGAAGAAGGTCAATTACACACCCTTTGCTATACGGGAGACATAGGAAGAAATCAACATAAAATTATTAAGCACCCTGAGCCATTTCCGCAAGCAGATTATATTATTACAGAAGCTACTTATGGAAACAGACTTCATGAAAACTCATCAGTAACAGAAAATAAATTATTGGATATTGTTATTGATACTTGCGTTCGCAAAAAAGGAAAATTAATTATTCCTGCATTTAGTGTGGGACGAACACAAGAAATTATTTATGCACTGGACCAATTTGAAACGCAAGGTAAATTACCTCATATTAATGTGTATGTGGATAGCCCACTTTCTACTAATGCCACAGAAATTATGCGTAATCATCCAGAATTGTTTAATCAAGAGGTGTTGAATTATATGAAGATTGATAGTGATCCATTTGGATTTAATAAGTTAAAATACATTAGAAATGTTGAAGAATCGAAAGCATTGAACAATTCAAATGAGCCTTGTATTATTA
>PHDR01000344.1 GCA_002841035.1 Bacteroidetes bacterium HGW-Bacteroidetes-12
ATTATACAGTTTACAAAAATACTAAGTAATTTCTTTTTGCATCCAAACAATATCGAAGCGGGTGTTGTTTTTCTTAATCACATTGGTGAATCGTCCGCACTCCTTAAAGCCATTTTTGATATGAAAAATTATACTTTGCTGATTCCTCGATGCAATGCTGGCTAGAATTTGTCGAATTCCCATTTCGCGACCTTTTGATTCGAGTAAACTAAGGGCTTGCTTACCAATCCCTTTTCCAACCTCCAATGGGTCTATAAAGTATGTAATTTCCGCTGTTTCTTTAAAGGTCGATATTAGATAATGGGGTTTTAGGTAACAAAAACCTACAACACGTTTGTTTGTTGGATTAATAACTGCATATGCGGGGTATCCATTTGCTTTTTCTAACATGATGTCAAAAAAATCAATCGGAACTTTCTTCTCGGGGTATGCAGCAAAGCTATTCTCTATGTAATGGTTGAATATGTCCATTACCTCATTGCGGTGTTTTGTTTCTAAATTTTCGAAAATGTAGTTCATACTTTTTCAACTTTTTAATTTGCAGTATTCTTTAATTGTATTTGCGAGCGATTGTATTCCTATTTCAATTTGCTCGAAGGTGGGATAGGTGTAATTTAACCGCAGTGTGTTTTGCCCAGAGCAATTGCAATGGAATGGCTTGCCAGTAACCTAGAATACCTTGTTAGCAGCAGTTTATTTCATGCTTGTTAATACCTTTTCCAAAATCAAATTAAATTCAGTCGGTTTTTCAATCATTGGATAATGTCCGGTTGCAGAGATAGTTTCCACTTGAAAACTATTTTTACAATGGTTTTTCAGTCCTGTTTCGTTTGTTGGGAAACCGTCACTATTTATTAAATACAGCTTGTAACTGAGCTTTTCCAATCTTTGTGCATCGGTATAAGCGTATTGCATTTGGTTCATAAATATTTCATATCCAATAACGGAATCACAATTTGCAAAATCTGTTTTTACTCTATCTTTCACTTCCTTTGTGGTTGTTGGGTGAAAAAGCATCATATCTGCATATACAGGTGCTGAATTTTTAAAATCCTTTTCAAGCATTGGGAAAAAGTCGGTCATTTGTTTCATTTGTTCTGGAGTAAATACAACATCTATAATTTTGAAATTGTCAATACCTACAACACCTACTATTTCTTGATTATTGGTTAATGCTATTTGTAACATTATTTCGCCTGCCATAGAATGTCCAATGATTACAACATTTTTAAGGTTCATTGTGGCAATAAATGCTGTTATATCATTAGCATACTCTTCAATTGTCCAGTTGGTTCTTACAGCTTTGGATTTGCCAAAGCCCGGCAGGTCAATTGCGTAAACATTGTAATTTTTAGAAAAATATTCTACTTGATTTTTCCAATATGTTCCGTCAATGCACCATCCATGTAAAAACAGAAGTGTTGTATCGCCTTGTCCTTGCTGAAAATAGTTGATTTCAACTTGTTTATCTCTGATTGTAAGGTGTTTTGGTGTCATAATGTTTAGCGTTTGTGCTTTGCTCTCACTTCCTGTAAGTGAGGCAATGACGATTAATAAAATTGCTGTTTTATACATTTTTGTTTGTTTTTGAAGCAAAGATAAAAGGCCCTGATGGCAGCCCTTAGTCAGGGGTATAAAAAAATCTTTTTGAACGTACTTCTAAATAGTGTTCCATGCTGAAAGTTTTGTCAGGTTTGAAATGAGATTGTTGTAATTTGAGGTCTTTTATTCTGTCAAGTCTATTCATTGTCTTTGTGTGTGTATTTTGTTAAAATGCTACTAACTACCAAATAAATGGTATTAACCTGAATTTGGTTTTTTGGCAATATTCTGAATAGCCCGGCAATTGCTTTCTTAAAACATTTTCTTCGTTTAGTATCCTTAAAACCAAAGTAAAAGGAATGGCAACTACCGGAATTAAAGCCCAATAGGAGCCAAGTGCAATGGGTGTAGGAATTATTAACAAAATAAGACCAACATACATTGGATGCCGTACCCATTTATAAAGCCCTGTTGATATAACTTTTTGATTACTATCTACTTCGACAATATTCGATGCAAAACTATTCTGCTTAAAAACTAAGAATATGATAGTATAACCCAATAGTAAAAAAAGATCCGCAATTAAAACGATATGAAAAGGTATGTTTGACCAGGCATTGTGTTTATCGAGACCAGAAATAACGTATCCGGAAATTATAAGAATAGCAAAAGCAGTTTGAATAAAAACTTGTGCTTTTTCTTTTTCCTTTGGCCTTGATCGCCTTTCCATTAGCTGTGGATCATTTTTTAAGAAATACGAAAAGCCAATAACCATGGGTAAAACTAATATCACCCCATAAACATATAATTGCCAATAATTAAATGTTCGGGCAGGAAGAAAAATAAGAATGCCGAGCAAAACCGGAAGCATAAAAAACCGAATTAAAAAGATTTTAATATACGATTTCGTTACTTGTTGCGATAATTGATTGGTTGTGTTATCCATAGCTTTATATTTAATTCATATTTCTATTGTTGAGCATGTTTTTGTTCCATTAAAAAACTGATAATTTCTTTATTAACAAGATCGGAATTTGTTGCAGCAGTAATATGATTTCCATTATTGATAATCTTTAAACTTAAATTTTCGACCAGATGTTTTGCCCTATTTCCAGCGGATTCATAATTGTAGATAACTTCCTTGTTGCCAAATATCAGCAAGGTGGGTGTCTTAATCCTTCTTAGTTCATCATCAGAAAATACCTTGGGAAAAACCTGATTTGTTGCTTTTCCATATTTAAGGAGTAAATAAAAAAGCCTTCTGAAATCAGGT
>PHDR01000345.1 GCA_002841035.1 Bacteroidetes bacterium HGW-Bacteroidetes-12
AAGAAATAAAATTACACTTGTGTAACATAAGTAACCGTAAGTCCATCTGTTTGTTCTCAACTTTGTATCTAAACAAGATAATTAATCAGTTAAAATTACATATTATGAACTACTACTACACCAAAATAACTAATTATAGCTTTGAGGAAGCTATTGAAAAAGTAACCGAGAAATTAAAAAAAGAAGGCTTTGGAGTGCTTACTGAAATTGATGTTGCTGCTACATTTAAAAATAAGTTGGATATTGATTTTAGAAAATACAGAATTTTAGGAGCTTGTAACCCTCATTTTGCATACAAAGCAATACAAGCAGAAGCAAAAATAGGAACAATGCTTCCTTGTAATGTAATTGTTCAAGAATTAGATAATGGAAAAATTGAAGTTACGGCAGTAAATCCTATTGCTTCAATGATGGCTATAAAAAATGATACTCTTGGAGGGATTGCTAGTGAAGTAAAAGACAAATTAGAACGTGTCATTCTTCAATTATAGCTTACAAACATGAATACAGAACAATTATTAACCAGAAACTAATGCCTTATTATCTATATTCTATCGACTAGTTAATAATCTAATTACTTCATTCACTTTTTCTTCTAAACTTAAATTTCCATCTATCCAGTTAATGTTGAATCCGTTTTTTTCCATTTTCCGATACCATGTAGCTTGGCGTTTTGAAAACTGATGTATGGCAATGTTTAATTTTGTAAACAACTCATTTTTAGTGATTTCATTTAAAAGATAAGCCGTAACTAATTTATATTCCAATCCATAAAATTTAAGTTTTTCAGCACTTACACCATTTTTTAAAAGCATCTCTACCTCTCCTATCATGTTTTCATTTTCCAAACGATGTGCTAGTCGTGCAGTAATTCGTTGCCGAATTTCTTCTCTTTCGAAATGAATTCCTATTAATTGGTAATTTATCACTGGAAAATCTGCCATTAAATCTTTATTATTTTCTTGGTAAGTAGCAATTTCAACAGCCTTAATTAACCTTTCTTTATCTTCCGTATCGGTTGTATTATGAAGGGGTTTGAATTGCTGAAGTATCTGAATTAATTCCTGATTATTTTTTAACTCTAATTGTTTTTTTAATGACTTATCTTCGGGTATTTCCAGCATTCGGTAACCCTTCAACACAGCTTCGAGGTATAAACCAGTGCCTCCACACAAAATAGCCTGTTTCTTTTTATCGGTTATTATTTTATAAGCATCCAAAAAATCTTTTTGAAACTCAAATACATTGTATTCTTCTCCCGAATTTTTAATGTCAATTAAATGATAAGGAATTTGTTTATTGTTTACCACAAAATCATTCAAATCTTTGCCAGTTCCAATGTCCATTCCTTTATAAACCTGACGAGAATCGGCACTAATTATCTCACCATTTAACTTTTCTGCTAAATGCGTAGCTAGCTTGGTTTTTCCTGTGGCGGTTACTCCTAAAATTACTATCAAATCTGTTTTATTCATGACTCATTTTTCTTGATTGTTGAATATTACGAAAAGCAATTAACATACTTTTAGCTTCATTTTTAGGAGCTACTCCGATTTTTGTTGCTAATTTATTCGATGCAATTAGTATGGACTCATTTTCATAAAAATCTGCTCTCGAAAAATGCAAATATTTTAATGTTTTAAAAGCATTAAACCATTTGAATAACAATGATTTAAAGTGGTTTTTATTTGTTGAATTCGCTCTGATTTTAATCAAGTTTTCGTTGAAATTAATTTCATGTAAAAATAACTGGATACTTTCAGGAAGTTCAACATCATCTTCAGTAAAAAACTGTTCGCTTTTATCAAAAAACACTTTTAAATCTAAAAAAGAAGTAAAATTATAAGTTAAAAGTTCTTTCTGCTTGTTGTTTATCCATTGTTGCATGGCTCTTCCAGTACCAAAAGGAACTCTTTCAGAAATTCTTGGTGAAGGAAAAACAGTTGTTAAATTAATTTCAGAAAAATTTCCAAGGGGAATTACTTTTTGTAAAAAATAAAAATCTTCACCAGCTTTTCGTTTGTTCATACCTCCTTGTTTTTGATAAACACTAGCCCGAACAGCCATGCTCGAACCTACGGTGTGAAAGGCATAGGGCAATCCAACAAAAGCTAATGCTTCTTTGTAATATCGTAAATGCAATTCGTATTGAATTATTCCTTCATAAATTGCTTGTGGATATTCGTTTCCTTCAATTGGATGTTCAAAATAAATAGAACAACCAGTTGTTTTAGTATGTTTTTTAAAATGGTTTTCGATTTCCACTAAATAATTTTTAGAGCAAGTGGCATCGGCATCAAAACAAACAATAACCCCATCTTTTCTGCCAATTTCTAAAAACTGATTATAGGATTCGTCCATACCTATTTTCCTTGCAAAACCAACCCCAGCTTCTTTTTTTGGTAAGTTTGTAGCTTCAATAAACGAAAAATGAATGTTTTTTCGTTGATGATTTCCCACCCAATCTAAAGCTGAATCTAAAGCGTTTTTATTTCGATTTATAATTTTAACATCCTCATTATCAGAAGAATTAATTACAGTAATTACTTCAATATTTTCTTTTGTTGACGCACAATTAAAAAGGCTTTTGAGCGAATCAATTAAATTAAGTTCATTGTAACAAGGAATTACAACCATTAAAGAAGTTGATTTTGATAAAGGCGAAAAATTATGTTTGATTATATTCAATTTCTATTTTTTTGGATTGAAGTTGTTTGAAGTCCAAATGTAAGAATGAAAATGAATTATTTTTTTACAATACGAGGCATTTTTGAGAAGCATAGCCTTAGCTACGGTTAGAAAAAA
>PHDR01000346.1 GCA_002841035.1 Bacteroidetes bacterium HGW-Bacteroidetes-12
CATAAAGTTGAAAGTTCATAAAGTTGAAAGTTCATAAAGTTGAAAGTTCATAAAGTTGAAAGTTCATAAAGTTGAAAGTTCATAAAGTTAAAAGTTCATAAAGTTAAAAGTTCATAAAGTTAAAAGTTCATAAAGTTGAAAGTTTTTAAAGTAGAATTTACTAGTCCCTAAAGCCTCATCGAACAGGGTCGTGTCCATGTCCACCCCAAGGATGGCAAGATGAAATCCGTTTCAATGCCATCCATCCTCCTTTTAAAGGTCCGTATTTATTCACAGCATCTACACTATATTGTGAGCAAGTGGGTTGATACCTACAGTTTTGTCCTAAAAACGGAGAAATACTTAGCTGATAAATACGTATTAAAAAAACGATTATTTTACTTACTATCCACTTCACAACTTTCTGTTAAACGGCATAAAATTACTTTTATTTTGCCTTCAATTTCGCTATATGATAAAATTTGTTCTGAATTATAAATTACCATAACATTCAACTCCTTATCCAGTTTTTGAAGTGCCTCTTTTAATAAATGGTTGTTTAATCGATAAGCCTCTCTAATTCTTCTTTTTATTAAATTCCTGTTAACGGCTAGCTTTATTTTTTTTTTAGGAACACTCACTCCAAAATTAACACTCACCCCATTTTTTTCTTTTTTTTCGAGATAAGTTAACCTAAAAGGATGTTGGTGAATTGATTTTCCTTTTTTAAAAAGTTGCTCAATATCTTTTATGCTTTTGAGCTTTTCTTTTTTAGAAAAATTAAATTTTAATGTCATTATAAATTATTCAAAAGGCAAAAGTAATGTTTCAAAGGCAATTAGTTTATAAAGTTATAAGTTTGTAAAGTTATAAGTTTGTAAAGTTATAAGTTTGTAAAGTCTATAAAAATGTTTTAGAAAACTAATTTTTAAGCCCAAAAAAATTTATGAAGCTAAAAATCGTAATTCACAAGTTTCTCCACATTTTTTCATTCAGTAATTTTTAAACTAAAATTGTTTAATACTCTATATTATATAATTACTTTTGGCTTTGAGAGAAACTTATTTAAAAGAAAATTGAAGAAGCACATTCCAAATTTAATAACTACTGGTAATTTATTGTGTGGTAGTTTCGCCATTGTCAATGCCTTTGAGGGGAATTTGGCTATGGCTTGCTACTTAATCATTTTTGCTTCTGCACTTGATTTTTTTGATGGTTTTGCCGCAAGAATGTTAAATGTTTCCTGTGGCATTGGTAAAGATTTGGATTCTCTTTCAGATATGATTTCATTTGGGTTGGCTCCAGGTTTAATATTGTATCAATTTGTGAAAATGCTTAACCAAAATCAGCCAATGGAGTTGCTTACACAATATCCTTGGTTAATGTATATTGCTTTTATTATTCCCGTTTTTTCATCGTTCAGATTGGCAAAATTTAATAATGACACAAGGCAATCTACCACTTTTTATGGCTTACCAACTCCTGCTAATGCCAACTTTTTTATCTTTTGCATATTGCTTTATCTTTTTCCTGATTTACCAATGATAATAGATGTTTCGGGCATTGTACAACCAATAGTTTCTAACCCTTTAGTTATGCTTGGATTTGGGGTTGTATTTTCTATTTTATTAGTAGCCGAAATACCTATGTTTGCCCTAAAATTCAAATCTTTGAAATGGTCAGCTAATAAATTACCTTTCACTTTTGTTTTAATTTGGTTAGGATTATTAGTATTTACAAACATCGTTGCTATGCCCACAATTGTAGTTGTTTATATTGTTTGGTCAATGATTGCTTGTAATTTATTCCCTAAAAAAGACGAAATTACCCACTAATGCTATCTGTTTTCTCTGATGCATATTTCATGAAAGAAGCTTTTAAGGAAGCTCAAAAAGCGTTTGATGAAGATGAAGTTCCTGTTGGTGCTGTAATTGTTTGCGAAAACAAAATTATTGCCCGAGCTCATAATATGACAGAACGATTAAACGATGTAACTGCTCATGCTGAAATGTTGGCTTTTACTTCAGCCACCGATTTTTTAGGAGGTAAATATTTGAATGAATGTACGCTTTATGTTACCCTTGAACCATGCATAATGTGTGCTGGAGCAAGCTATTGGACCCAACTTAAAAAAATTGTTTTTGCTGCAAGCGATGAAAAAAGAGGTTTTGAACGGATTTCTCCTTCGCTGTTGCATCCAAAAACACAAGTTGTAAAAGGTATTTTAGAAACTGAATCCGCTCAGTTAATTCAAACATTTTTTCAGAAGAAAAGAAATTAAGCCTAACGGATTTCAAAAATCTGGTAGGTTTAATTTAGGATTTACTGTTTCACTATTTTTTGATGTGTTTTTATGTTTCCTTCTGTAATAACAGCAAAATAAATTCCGTTAGCAACATTGCTTAAATCTACTGTTGTTTTTTGTGATGTTAAAGTTTGTTCTGCTACTTTAACGCCCATTAAATTATAAATTGTTAGCACAGCGGTTTTGTTTTCTAACCCATATTCAACCGTAAATTGGTTGTTGAATGGATTTGGGTAAATAAGCAATTGTTTTTTTTAACGATAACAACGAAGAACCGAGCAAAGCGAGCTCATGAAAACCTTTGAAAAACAATAAATACGATGAATAAGTTGGACTTTACAGACAGACTCTAATAAGAAATTTGGGTGCTGAGGCAAATGGAGGAGAAAAACCCCAACACCCTAAATTTCTTTCTTAAAATCCGTTCAAATCGGTAGGTTTAATAACACCGAACCATTTTAGTGTACGCTCACCTATATCAGGAACATTGATGTGCATCAAATAA
>PHDR01000347.1 GCA_002841035.1 Bacteroidetes bacterium HGW-Bacteroidetes-12
TTGTTTTGTTTCTCTCTTTTAATATGGCAAGCCCTAAGTGGTATGGAATCTATAAAGAAACACCAGTATAACTACCCAAACAACAGGTTTTCAGAAAGACACCCATTGGAACCGCTGCCTTTTTCTGCAATTCCACGAATCTATTATAGGAGACTGTCTCTGGAAATTCACTTTTCAAGTGCTTTACAACATAATTCAAATAAAAATGTTTCAAATTTCTAAATTGGCCATAATAGAATAAAACCAAAATGGTTATTACTTCGCTGTCGGACAGTTTAAAGGAACGGTTTCTTCGTTTTAAACCATTATTGGATTCAAGAAGGTGTCCGTCCTTAGCTTTTTCAAATTCTTTGCAAAATTCATCGATAATAAAGAAAATTTCAGTAATTTTAGAGGGAGAAATCATAGAGATAATTTTTAGTTATATATTTGATTTTCAACACATTAAATATAAAAAACTATCTCTTCTTTTCTAAATGTTTTATCCTTTTTTATGTCGAACTCGCGTTAACTTAGATTAATTATTACGGTTTTACCGTAATAATTAAAAAAATTGAAATTCTAATTTGCAGTAGCATTTTATTATTATCTTGGTTGTATTAAAAATTGCATACAATAGCCAATTAAATTAATCGATAAAAGAAGGGTATTTATATAGTTATCTTGAAAATATTAGTGATAAACAGCTATATTTGAAATGATATAACAAATTGCCAAATATATGAAAAAGACGATTTTATTACTACTTGGAATTATGATGTGCTTTTCATGCAAACAGAATAAACCATCTCCAAAAATTGAGTTGAAAATTTCAGAACCGAATGGAATTGAAATTATTGAAAAAGCTGAAAATGAAATTCAATATATTGAAAATGACACATTAGTTATAAATTGGGAAAACAATCTTGAAAATTTCTGTTCAAAGAGTTCATTATTTAAAAAACAAATTGAGCCGTACGAGAATCATCACGATGAAACTGTTATCGACACAATTAAAACATTTATTTTTGAGAAATCTAATTTAAAATTCTATAAAGCAGTAAACTTTGAAAAATTAATGTCTGCAAGAATTATTAATGAAGAGATAAAGATTTCTGAATCTATTAATGTTGGAATGACAAAAAGTCAATTTGAAAAAATAATTAAAACCGAGATTGAGTCTGACATTTTAAATATTGAAAATTTAGAAGGATCAATTTCATTTATATTTGAATTTAATAATGGAACATTGAAAATAGTTGAATTTGAAGGATATATAGACTAATTACATTTGGCAACACCGTATATAATTTATGCTTAAATTTGAACTAGTACAAACCTACAAACACTCAATAAAAATATTGCTTCGGCGGGAAAATCTCTGGTTTTTACGTCGCACAAATCATTATACGAACACATTGACGGTCATAATGCTATGAAAAATAAATTAATTGCGTTTGCAGATGAATTTGGAACAAACTCCTTTGATTTTGAAAATCAAGGAACTCACTTTATAGTTGCCACAATTATTTTACGAGATGAACTAAAAAATGAAATTACAGAGAAACTTGAAATAATTAGAAAAAAACATTTTCAAACGGGAGAAATTAAGTCTAGTAAAGTATCTAAAAATCATAAACGGAGAATTAAAATTCTAGAAGAACTATCAGCGTTAGATTTTTCAATTTATGCCATAATCGTCGATAAAAGAAAACTTTATGGAGAAGGATTTAGATTTAAACCTTCATTTTACAAATACTTAAATGGACTTTTATATAAAGAACTTTACAGAACATTTCCCAACCTGACTTTAACTGTTGACGAACACGGAGGAAATGATTATATGAATAGTTTTAAAAAGTATGTTGACAAAAGACATATTAGAAACTTATTTTCAGGTTCTGACTTTATTTTAGAAAATAGTAAAGGTGATATATTAATCCAATTAGCTGATTTTATTGCTGGAACATTAGGATTTTCTTTCGATGAGTTAAAAAAGAATGAGTACAGCGAAACTTTTTTAGAAATTATTCAAGCTAAAGCTATTAGTTATAATTACTTTCCGAGAGATTTTAACTTTAAAGAATTTCAAGAAAGTGCAAATGACAATAATTTCAATTCTGATATAGCTGAGTTAAGTTATAATAGAGCCGTTGACTTTATCGACACAACAAAAGGAAAAGAAAGGGAATATATTGACCAATTAAACTGTGTAAAACTCCTATTGATTTATTTAAGAGGATCTGATAATAGTCGTTTTATCCCAACTTGGGAATTAGTTAAACATCTTAATACGAGTCGTGCAATTGAGATTAAAGAGCAATATTTCAGAACAAAAATTATTGGAAAATTAAGAGATAAAGGAGTTTTAATCGCAAGTAGTAGAAAGGGTTATAAATTACCAACTTGCGCTTCCGATTTGAAAAAATTCATTAATCACGGAAATCGAATAATCCTTCCAATGGCTCATAGAATTAAAATTGCAAGAGATTCAATCAAAATGGCAACTAACAATGAATTAGATATACTCGATTCAGATTTTGATAATTTAAAAGGTATCATTGATAATTTGAGATAATAAAAAACGGCAACCAACACCTCATAAAATTTATGCTTACATTTAAACTAAATATTAATCGACAAATATTCAATAAAAATATTGCTTCGGCGGAAAAATCTTCGATTTTACAGTCGCACAAATCTTATGTGTGCCGAGAAGCTTAGTCGGCAATAA
The DNA here is from genome assembly GCA_002841035.1 of Bacteroidetes bacterium HGW-Bacteroidetes-12. Classification (GTDB taxonomy): domain Bacteria; phylum Bacteroidota; class Bacteroidia; order Flavobacteriales_E; family Vicingaceae; genus BRH-c54. The sequence goes on from PHDR01000347.1 coordinate 2,714, forward strand.
ACACTAAGCATGCTGTAATTGAGATGGTGGAGACTGCAATGGTTGACCCACCGAG
>PHDR01000348.1 GCA_002841035.1 Bacteroidetes bacterium HGW-Bacteroidetes-12
AAAACTACTTACTTCAATAATTCCTTGTAAACCTGCTAATTGGCGTTTTACTATCCAGTCCTAAATGGTTCTTATTTCCATGATATTAAAGTGAGATTCATAACCAGGAAGCACTTGTAAAACATATTGATAAATCTCTCCTAATCCTGTGGTAATAGGCATCATTTGAGGAGAGCCTAGCTCAGAAGAAATTTCATCTCTGGCAATTAATAGCTGCTCAGCAACAAACTGACGTGCCCGCATGATATCAACGCCATCTTTAAAGACAATGGTAACAACAGATAAACCATAACGAGAAATACTCCTAACTTCGGTAACGTCAGGAATGTTGGATACAGACATTTCTACTGGAAAAGTGATGAATTTTTCAATTTCTTCAGCAGCAAGTGTTGGAGATGATGTTACTATTTGAACCTGGTTGTTGGTAATGTCAGGAACAGCATCAATGGCGATGTTTCGGAGTGATACTACTCCTGCAAATATTAATACTACTATCATGAGTAGTACCATTACCTTATTCTTTAGCGAATAAGCAATTATTTTTTCAAACATAAAATGTGTTTTAAGATAACTTAAGTTAATAATTAATTAATTGGTTTTTAGATAACCACAATAAATAATATTAAGCAAAAGGAGGAGGACGAATGCCCCAAGAAGAGTTGGTGCCCGAATGAACAGGGAAATGCTGTTCGTAAATTGAAATTGAGCGAATAAGAATAGGTGTTAATTCATTTAGAGTCAAACTATATGTTGCATAATGAATTAAATCTATATGTGGAGTGAAAAAATTAAAATCATCGTGTGATTTTACTATAATATCTTCCATTTGACCTTCATCGGTAAAATCATGGAAAATAACTGCTAACAAATCAATAAAACCAGCAGTTTCATTTTCTTGCATAAACTGATGTTCTTGCGCAGAATGAATGCTGTGATGAATGTGTGGAACAACACTGTGCATCAACACAATGATTGTTGCCAAATAAACAAATCCGTATTTTACTAATTTAAACATCTTTGCAAAGATAAGAAAGGACTTAGTAAGTTTTTGTTAGTTAGATGTTAAAATTTTAAAAATAATTACAAAATTGATAAGGTAAAATATTTCGCAGCAAACATAGTATTTGGTATCTCATATTTTATTGTACATTTGAAACAAAAAAATGGCTCAACACAATTTATTAGGAAAAAAAGGCGAAGAAAAAGCAGTTGTTTTTCTTAAAAAACTTGGCTACGAAATTTTAGCGATTAACTGGCAAGAACGCAAATTTGAAATCGATATTATTGCCAAAGACCAACAAGAATTAGTTTTTATTGAAGTAAAAACAAGGGCAACTGATTATTTTGGAACACCCGAAGAAGCAGTTACAACTGCTAAACAAAACCATTTAATAGAAGGAGCTGATTATTACATCCAAAAACACGAAATAGATTTAGAAGCTCGTTTTGATGTTATTGCCATTGTTCTTAACAAACAAACTTTTAAAATTACTCACTTTAAAGCGGCTTTTTACCCATAAAAAAACCTAACAGGTTTTAAAGGTTTTTTCTTGTTTTCGACAAAAAACCAACGCACAAATTAATTTTTTCAATAAAAAGTTGGGTACTTCCATTTTTTTCTATATCTTCGTTATCTAATCTTCATAAACTATTGATTATGAAATCTTCAATCTTCAATCTTCAATCTTCAAACTATAATTTTAATTTTAATTTTTGTGCTAATGAGTTTTCATCAATCAGTTTATTTTTTAAAATTTATGATGTTCAAAAAAATGTCCTTAGTCTTTTTATTACTAGCTTTTTCTCTTGTTAGTATTGCACAAGATTTTGCTCCAGTAGGTGCAAAATGGCATTATACCTATCAAGATTTTTTGTCTTCTCAAGCGGGTTATGTTTTAGTGGAATCGTTAAAAGACACTTTGGTACTTGGAAAAAACGCAAAAAAAATAGAACAAACACTTTATTTTCCAAATACAAACCCTCTTTTTCTTGGAATAAACCTTATATACTCCGATTCTAATAGAGTATATTTTTATCAATACAACAAGTTTAATTTACTGTATGATTATAACGCCAATCAAGGGGATACAATTTTTGTGAAAGAGCCATATTATAATGGGGGAAATGGAGATACACTTATTCCTTTATTGGTCGATTCTACTAAAATAGAAACAATTGGAGGCGTTCAAAAAAAAGTGCAGTATGTTACCGCTTTAGAATTCTCATGGTTTTTTGGTGAAAAATTTATTGAAGGTTTAGGTAGTAATAATTATTTACTTCCTAATAATGCCGCTGCGGACCCTTCTCCTGGACCTTTTCGTTGTTATGAAGATAGTGTTTTTAATTATCAAATTGTTGTTGATTGTAAAGAATTAGTTACTGGAATAAAAGAAACGCAACAATTGTTTTCTCAATATCAACTGCAGTCCACCGTGTATAATGAAATTAAACTTCCTGATATTAAAGGAACTATTTTTATTTATGATAGCAACGGAAATTTATTAGCTAATGAAAAAATAAAACCTACTATTCAAGTAGCGTTTTTAAAGAGAGGAATTTATGTAGTGGTACTTACCAGTAATGAATTTCAACATAGATACAGAATAATTAAACTATAAGGCTATGAAAAAAATAATATTAATTACTTTCTTTTCCTGTTTTCCGCAATGGGACACCCTAGAAAAATTTGTTAATAATTTGGATTAATTCCTTTTGATTTTCATCCATTTTTAGGACAACTTTTGTGCAATG
>PHDR01000349.1 GCA_002841035.1 Bacteroidetes bacterium HGW-Bacteroidetes-12
CTTTTCCTGAATAGCTTCCTTCAAAAACGCCTGTGTTTATTTTATTTATTATTGTGTCGCTGTTTGCGTGGTATGAAAATGAAGTGGATGCTCCTTCAAAATCTTCTAACCAAGCAAATTTTGCATCGGGGTTATATGAAATTGATGGGGTAATTGTTAATTCATTTCCAGGTACTAAATTAACTTGCTCTTCATGGGGTGCGTATAATAAGTATCTTCTTCTTTGCTGACTTACTCCATTGTCTTTAATGCCTGCAAATATTTTGATTGTGAAAACACCTTCTTTAAGAACTGGGAAACGAGCAGGTAGTTCGAAAGTTCCTATTAAGTCATCGTTGATAAAAACCCAAGCATCGGTAATGCTTTCTGAATTGGATCCTTGTGTTGCAAAGTTTGTTGATAGGGTAAATTTGTCAATTGTAATGTAGGATGGAATTTTTGCTTCAAATTTATCTTTTGAGCATGAAAAAATAACTAACACTATAAATAAAAAACTATAGTGTTGAATATTAATTAGTAAAGTATTTTTATAATGTTTTTGCAAGTTGGAAATAATCTCTTAACGGTTACTTAATGTAATTATTGTACAAAAGTATTATTCTTAGGTTAAAGAGAAATTTATTTTTAACTTTTCTGAAATTTTAAATGTAATATCAATAATTTTATACATGGTGTGTAAATCTATAGCAATTTGTTTTTGTTGCATAACTCCAAGGTATAATTCTGAAAACTCTTGCTCTACTTCACTTGTTTTCAGTAAAGTTATATTTTGCTTCTGAGTAATATTAGAAGACTCATTATGCGTCAACAAACTAATGTTATTATCTAAAAAATCAAGTAAGATGGCACTATTGTTTTCAAAAAATCGGATGGTTTTTTTGTCGTCTTCGGCAATTGTATTGATGGTAATGTTGGCTATGCATCCATTATCAAATTCTAATTTTACATGAATTAATTCTGGTGATGAATTTATCACATCAATTCCAACAGTTGAAATTCTTTTTAAATTAGATTTAACGGTATTAATTATTAAACAAATATCATCGCATAATAAATCAAAAATTGCATCAGCTGATTTGTTTTTATAGTGTATATGTGTAATTGCTTCTATATATGTTGGACATGAAATATAATTTTTGGCTGATATAAATAAGGGGGTGAAATAAGAAATATTAGATATTTGTACTTTTACTCCTGCTTCTTCTGATAATTCTAATAATTTCCGTGCTTCTGCAGCAGTTTTAATATTTGATTTGTCAATTAATAAGTGTTTAGATGATTTAAGACTTTTAACTATTAATTCTATTCTTGTTTGCTCGGGCAAGTTCAGGATATATACAACATCTATTTTATTGAGAAGTTCTTCTAATGAATTTACCTTAAGAGGCAGATGGTTTTTTGGAATATTGGTCGATTTATTTTGATGTGTATCAAAAAAACAAATGAATTTATAATCGGAAAGGCTTTGAAGCGATTTTATATGCTTTTCAATTAAATAACCAGACCCTATTAAACCTATTCTCAACATATACATAGAAATTAAAAACAAATTTAACTGATTGAACTTAGTTTAGTTTTAGTAAAACAAATTCTTATTAACACTCAAATTTTAATAATATACCTAGTATATTCTCTAAAAATTCTATTAAAGAATACTTACTTTGTGGCAATAAATAATAGATGATGGATACATACAGGCACAAAGGATTGCGAAAAAAATTAACTCAGTTACTAACCGAAAAAGGAATTACTGACAAAAAAGTGTTGAATGCTATTGAAACTATTCCTCGTCATTTGTTTATTAATGATACAGCTCTTCATCAATTTGCTTATGAAGACACTGCTTTTCCGATAGGTTCTGGACAAACAATTTCGCAACCTTATACTGTTGCTTTTCAAACTCAAACTTTAGCTATTCAACCCCGTGATAAAGTGCTTGAAATTGGTACTGGTTCTGGCTATCAAACTGCTGTTTTATTGGAGTTAGGTGCAAAAGTTTTTTCAATTGAAAGACAAAAAGCACTTTTTGATAAAACGAAGGTGTTTTTACCCAAACTGGGGTATAATGCAAAATTATTTTATGGAGATGGATATTTAGGCTTACCTTCTTTTGCTCCATTTAACAAAATTATTGTAACAGCGGGAGCTCCTTATGTTCCTGAAAATTTATTAAATCAATTAGCAATTGGTGGCATTATGATTATTCCTGTTGATAATGATGACCATCAAATCATGAAAAAAATAGTGAAAATTGATGCAACTAATTTTAAAACAACTGATTTAGGCTCTTTTAAATTTGTTCCTTTGCTTAAAGAAAAAGGAAAAGATTAATTAGAGTCTGTCCATTTGTATCCTTGCTATATCGTTTGCAGAATTTCTAGAGAGGTTTTGGTAAGGTTTTTTATGGCTAATTTAATGTTCCAATTTTCTCTTTTTCTTTTTTCTATTTTATTGGAAATAGCTCTAATTTGTACACAAGAAATTCCTTCTAGCAAGCAAGCATATAAAAATGCTGCTCCCTCCATGCTTTCTACATCAGGATGAAAAAGTTTCATTGCTTTTTTAATTGAATTATCTTCGCCATGTGTAGTGTTTACGGTTATTCCTTTAACTTTCTTAAGCTTATTTATACTGTCATTTTTAATAGGGATAGTATTCATCATTTCTCCATTTTGGAGTATAAAATCTTCATCTTCTAATAAATCCATATCAATTAAAGAGAGAAATTTTTCACCATCTTCTGC
>PHDR01000350.1 GCA_002841035.1 Bacteroidetes bacterium HGW-Bacteroidetes-12
GAAATTACCCAAAAATGAAAAGAAACAACGTTTTGAAAATTTTGTAAATTCTTTTTATATAAAACAACGCCAGCATATTAGCTCCGATAAAAGTTTACTTAATTTAATGAAAGGATATTGGTCTAGTTTTTCTTTCTTTTACGAAGACCCTGACAAAGTATTTACACTTATAAAACGAACAAAGACTATCAATGAATTTGAAAATATATTACTTAGTACTTTCACAAAATAGATAAAAATATAAACAAATGAATATTCACTTTATTGCTATCGGTGGAGCTGCAATGCATAATCTTGCGATTGCCTTACATTTAAAAGGATATAATGTTAGCGGTTCTGATGATGAAATTTTTGAGCCTTCGCGTTCTCGCTTAGCAAAACATAATCTTCTTCCAGAAAATATTGGCTGGTGTATTGACAAAATTCATCCTAAACTTGATGCAATTATACTTGGCATGCACGCAAGAGCTGACAATCATGAGTTAGTAAAAGCAAAAGAATTAGAAATCCCTGTTTTTTCATATCCCGAATATCTTTACGAGCAATCTAAGGATAAAATAAGAATTGTAATAGGAGGAAGTCATGGAAAAACAACTATTACATCAATGATATTGCATGTTTTGAATAAATTAAAAATTGATTCCGATTATATGGTTGGTGCTCAATTAAAAGGATTTGAAACAATGGTAAAACTTAGTAAAGAAGCAAAATATATCGTGCTTGAAGGCGACGAATATCTCTCCTCTCCTATTGACAAACGACCAAAATTCCATCTTTACAAACCACATATTGCACTAATCAGCGGTATCGCATGGGACCATATGAATGTTTTTCCAAGTTTTGAAAATTATATAGAACAATTTAGAAAATTTATTCGCCTGATTGAAGATAACGGCAAATTAATATGGTGTAATAATGATAAAACTCTCAAAAATCTAATAAATGAAGATTTTAATAAAACAACATCTTTTTCTTATCAAATTCCCAATTATAATATAAAAAATGGCATTACATATATAAAGCATAATAATAAAGATATTCCTATTCAGGTATTTGGAAAACACAATTTAATGAATATTGAAGGAGCTAAATTAATATGCGAACAAATTGGAATTAGTGCAAATAAATTCTATAATGCAATAAGCTCTTTTAAAGGGGCGTCAAAACGACTTGAGCTATTATACAAAAATAATGAAACATCAATTTATAAAGATTTTGCTCATTCTCCTTCAAAATTAAAAGCAACTATTAATGCTGTTAAAGAGCAATATCCTGAAAGACCACTTATTGCATGTATTGAATTGCATACTTTTAGTAGTTTAAATAAAAAATTTCTCCCTCTGTATAAAGATACAATGAATAAGGCTGATATTGCTATTGTTTATTTCAATCCCGAGACTTTAAAGCATAAAAAATTACCCCCACTTTCATATAAAGATATTTATAATGCTTTTAACAATAATAAATTAGAAATATTTACCGATTCTAAACTCTTGATGAAAAAACTTTTATCATATAATTTAAAAAATAAAAACTTATTATTAATGAGTTCGGGAAATTATAACGGTATGGATTTCTGTAAATTTAAAAATTAAAGAGATATTTCGTAACCGTTCACAGTATATTTATTATAATTAGTTTTTATTAATTTATACAAAAATAAATAAATTTCTAATTGCTCTAATTGACCTAATTTCTAATCAAATCCCAAATAACCAAAATTCCAATGACAAAAAAACAGTATATTGAAACACCCACCGCTTGTTCCGATAATTCGGAAAGCTAACGCTCATACCCCAATACATTTCATTACGGGGCAGGCAAAGAAATGCTCATATTTTGGATGTTTACTTACATTCATTATTTATTTTAAAGGTGTTCGTGATTGCTTCGCAATTCATCTGACCTATAAAATCAATTATTAACAGATGAAATGTAATATGACTCATTTTGAAATTGTGTATTGGAAATTGGTCATTTTTTAGGTCAATTAGGTTAATTAGAAACATTCAAGTACTAATGTACATACAGAGAGATGATAATAATTTGGATGTTCCATGTGACTTATAAAATCAATTATTAACACATGAAATTAGGTCAATTAACAGTTATGAAATTTTAAGCTGTGAACGGTTACGATATTTCTTTATATCAACAAAAAAACTGCCAACATACAAGCCTGTATAACAGCACTATAGCATTTTTTTTAAAAATATTTTAAAAATAATAGTACTATGTATTGCATAGTATTAAAATTAATTTATATCTTTGCCGATATATAATTTAAACAATCAATTATGAAAACAGAAAACTCAAAAGCTCAAATGAGAAAAGGAATTTTGGAATATTGCACTTTACTTTTATTAGAAAGGAAAGATTGTTATTCTTCTGAAATTATTTCGGCATTGAAAAAAAATGAGTTAATAATTGTAGAAGGAACATTATATCCTTTGCTAACTCGCCTGAAGAATGCCAAATTATTAGCATATCACTGGGAAGAATCTTCTCAGGGTCCGCCACGGAAATATTATAAATTAACAGAAAATGGAAAATCATTTCTAAAAGATTTAGATAAATCGTGGGAAGAAATAGTAAAAACAATAAAAAAAATTAAAAATATAAAAACTTAAACAAATGAAAAAAACAGTTATACTCAATTAGTTCATAATCTGCGTATTTGTAAAAGTTTGAAATTTCAAATTTAATAATGATTTTATTTCTTTTTTATATTTAATTTTGTGAA
>PHDR01000351.1 GCA_002841035.1 Bacteroidetes bacterium HGW-Bacteroidetes-12
GCTATTTACTGGATGTTCGGCGCCTACTTTTTACACGTTATCGGTGAATTGAGCATTTCGCCCGTTGCCCTGTCATTCATTACAAAACTGGCGCCTTTAAAATATGCCTCGTTAATGATGGGTGCTTATTTTATGGTTTCGGGAATTGGAAACAAAGTTGCGGGTTATATAGGTGAAGCTGCCCAAAATGCCGGTGAATACACTATTTTTATGGGAGTGTTTATATTTTGCGTTTCCTTTGGGTTGCTCTTGGTTGTTTTTGTTAAAAAATTAAAAAAACTAACCCACGGCGCCGATGATATTGACCATAAAGTGGTGATTGTTGAAGCTGAATAAATAAAAAGTGGCTAAATCCTAGGCTTCTTTGAGTTACCTTTTTTATGAAAACTTTTATTTTTTTTGTAACCAATCAGTGCTTAAAGTTAAAAATGAGCTTTTAAAGTCAATCAATCTCAATTATATTAAAAATCAGCTTTTTTTTGAAAAAATTAAAAAAATATACCATTTTGAGCCAGTTGTTAAGCCTAAAACCTCTTAACTTTAGGCCCTCTAGATACTGATTAGTTGCGTTTTTTTATCTTGAGAACCAAATAATTTATTTGTTAAAGTTGCATATCTCCTAAAAAATTATTAAATTATGCATCAAATAAAATGTTTTCATTTGAAACTCCTGCCAAACTTTCATTTTGTCATGCATAATACTTGAAAAAAGAAAACCTCTAAAAGCCCCTTGCCAAAACAATTTTACAGAAAACTCAGGCATGTATTGCGGGGTAATTTTAAACAAAAATAACGATATGGAAAAACTGGATTTAAAAAAATAGCATTACCGTTATCGAAGAAAAAATTCAAGAAATTAAGAAACGGCATCGAAAAAGGGAAAATAAAATGGAGAGATTTATCCAGAGAATTAACTTATGCCTATCAAGCCTTTTGGAGGTCAGAAAAGTATAAAAATTGCGAATGATAAATACCGACATTCTTGATTAAAAACCTTTTAAATCAAAATTGAATACTTTATAATTCAAAGGATTTATCAACTTCTAATCCTTCCGGAATTACTTCATCAATAAAAATAACGGTCTTTTTTTCTTCCCATTCCAATATGGCCTGAAGCAAATGTTTCTTCAAATTTTCATTGATAAAATTAAATGGGAAATGTAATATCCAAATCGGTTTGTTGGTTAGCAGCGCCCGGCACCATAACAGTAACTGTTTTTGGGAATCGTTTAAATGATTGCTTTGTTCCCCTATTTTAGAACTTAAATTCAACTGTTCCGATTTTGGGACGAATTGCTGCAGCTCATTAAGCACCTTTTCACATTGCAGTCTTTTTTCGGGAGCTCTACCATAAGAAATAGCTTCAAAAACTGTATTTCCATCTAACGGTATTTTACTTGAAACCACCGTTATTTGCTTACGAATAGCTCTCTCAGATAATTTGTCAACAGCATATTTCCCGAAAAAAATTTTCCCGTCTGACGAACTGTATATCTTCAGCAATAATTTAATAAAAATTAAAGACTTTCCGCTCCCGGAAGACGCTTTTATAAATGAAACTGAATGGGGGTTAATTTTAATATTAAACAGACTTTCATCATTGTTTAATTTCGTTTTATAAATAACATTCTTAAATTCAATAGCTTCATCATAAATTTTAACGGTTCTTTTATATGAACTGCTTTCAGTTTTCAGCATAAAAACAGCAATCAATTTTTCAAAAGAGATATTCCCAAGTTTCCAAACGATGTTTACAGTTAGAATGCGTCGAAAAATTGACAAAAATGAAATTATTAAAAGTATCAATATTAAAAAAGAGCTTCTGCCAAAATCAATACCCGAATTTTTTAGCTTGTAAATATAAAACATCGTAATTCCTACCATTAAATAGGTGATCAAAGGAATAACCGCGTTAATAAGTGCCGTTATTTGCTGAAATTTAACGCCTATATCAAGTAATTTTAATGATCTTTTATTGTACCTATGCTCAAAAGGCACGTTTTTGTTGAAAACCTTAATTGACAGGATTGAACGCAATGAATTGTTCACAAAAGACAACATTCCTGAACGCCGGTTTCTTCGTTCCACAGAAATCTTATATAAAACCAAATTCATAAAAAAAATAAATCCGAAAGCACAAACTATAAATGTTAAAATGATTAGCGCCATAATGATGCTGTAATAACCAATGATCGCGAGCAAGATTGCAATAAGTAAAATATCCTGCGCAAACCTAAAGATTCCCTGTGTGAGGAAATTTTGAACACTTTTTAAATCACCGCTGTATCGCAGAAGGTATCTTCCAATGCCCTTTTCATCATAAATTGGCGTCAACACCATTAATTGGTGCGCAAATAGCCGCTCTCTCAACGATTTTGAAAATCGCTCTCCAAGAATCCCAATAACATAACGATTGGTATATTCAAAAAGAAAACGAATTAAAATAATTCCGATAAAAAAAACCAAAAAGGCATTAAAACTATCAGTATTAATAAAAGGAAATCCGGAAAAAAACAACTTTAACCTAACTGATGAAAACCCAAAATTAAACTCATAAAACCGACCGATTGCGATTGGCACCAGCACCGTAAAAATATTATAGCAGAATCCCGATATAACAGCAAGTCCTGCCAAACCGGGATTTTCCTTAATCGACTCGTTAATAAATTTCCACTTTGTCACTATTGTTTAAAATATTTTTTTTATCAATGATTTAGAGCCAAATATTG
>PHDR01000352.1 GCA_002841035.1 Bacteroidetes bacterium HGW-Bacteroidetes-12
AAGTAGTGAAAATAATTCATTTTTTTTGGTAGTTATGAAGAAAGGATGTATTTTTACGTATTAAAAAATGTCCCACCTTCATTCCAAACATAACCATTAGAAATTAGAAATTTGGGGTGTATTTTAGACATTTAAGGGGACTTCTATTAATTCAAATAATAATTTAACCGCAAGATTCGCAAAGAAATCGCAATGTTTACAATGTGCTGATTTTTAATTCTTTGTGTTCTTTGCGGAAAATCTTTGCGTTCCTTGCGGTAAAAAAATACAATTTTTAGAAGTTCCCTTAATAAATTTTTAATTGTTCTAATTGACCTAATTTCATATGTTAAAAGTTATAATTTGTTTTCTGTCTGGACCATATGAAACCATAGTAATTGGAATAGCAGTCTGTTTTTCAATAAATTTCAAATAATCTAATAATTCTTTTGGTAGATTATTAATATGAGCAATATCGGTCAACGAACTATTCCAACCATTAAACACTTCAAAATTAATACCAATTTTATTTTTAGCAATATTAAATGGTAATATTTGTGTTTTATTATTCGCTATTTTATATGATGTACAAACGGGAATTTCTTTTAGTTCATTTAAAACGTCAATTTTTGTAATAATTAAATCGGTTATACCACTTAGCATAGCAGAATATTTTAAAGCAGGAATATCTAACCAGCCACAGCGCCTTGGTCTGCCTGTTGTAGAGCCGAATTCATTGCCTTTTTTCTGGAGGGATTTACCCTTTTCATCAAATAATTCAGTAGGAAATGGTCCACTTCCTACTCTTGTACAATATGCTTTAAAAATGCCAAAAATTCGACCAATTTTATTTGGTGCAACTCCCAAGCCACTACACACTCCTGAGGCAATAGTATTTGAAGATGTAACATATGGATATGAACCAAAATCAACATCTAATAGTGAACCTTGTGCTCCTTCAGCAAGAATTTTTTTTCCTGCATTAAAAGCATTATTTATGTAATATTCACTTTCAATAATATCAAATTCTTTTAGAAGTTCCAAAGAATCAAACCATGCTTTTTCATAATCAGAATAAGACATGTTATCAATTAAATAATCGGAATAATCAAATCTTATATTGTTGATTATTTCAAAATGTTTTTGTTTTAGAATATCATATTTGTTTTTAAAATTTTCAGATAATATATCTCCGACTCTTAATCCAAGTCTTGCATATTTATCTGTATAAGTTGGTCCTATTCCTTTAAGTGTAGAACCTATTTTATTTCCTCCCTTTTGCTGTTCATAAGCGGCATCTAACAATCTATGAGAAGGCAATATCAAATGAGCTTTACTTGAAATTTTTAAATTATTTTTAGGATTAACAAGAACTTTAATTTTATCTATTTCGCTTTTAAAAATAACAGGGTCAATAACAACGCCATTCCCAATAATATTAATTGTGTTTTCTCGGAAAATACCAGAAGGTATAGTATGAAGAATAAATTTTCTATCATTAAATATTAGCGTATGTCCAGCATTTGGACCTCCTTGAAAGCGAGCAATAATATCATATTGAGGAGCTAATACATCAACTATTTTGCCTTTTCCTTCGTCTCCCCATTGCAAACCCAGTAATACATCAATCATATTATAATTTATATTTAGTGGTTGTTTATAAAGTTAAGTATTTGATTTAAAATGGTTGCCAACGAAACTTGCAGTTATTATAAGCAAAGCTTTTTTAAAAAGCTTTGCTTATTTAGAGTCTTTGGTGGACATTATGGACAAACACTGTTTAATTCTTATTTTTATTTCGCATAAAATGTAAGTGTATGATGCACTATTTTGACATCAAATTCTTTTTCAATTGCGGTTTTAATTTCCAATATTCTATCATCAGAAAATTCAATAATATTTCCTGTTTCGATATTAATAATATGATCATGTTGTTTTAATTTAAAGGCTTTTTCAAATTGCGCACAATTATTTCCAAATTGATGTTTAATAATCAAATTACAAGATAATAACAATTTAATAGTATTATAAAGTGTTGCTCTTGTAACTCTATATTTATTGTTTTTCATATGGAGATAAAGAGTTTCAACATCAAAATGGTCATCATAAGAATTTATTTCTTTAAGAATAGTAAATCTTTCAGGTGTTTTGCGATAGCCATTTTTCTCAAGGAAAGCAGTAAATATTTGTTTTGCTTGATTAAAGTCGATTTTGTTTTCTTGTAGGGTCATCTTAAACTATTTTATATGATTTGAATTATTGCCGTAAAGATAAAAAAACAATCCTTATCTGTATAAAAATTAAAAGCTGAATTTAAGTCCTCTCGTCTCTTGCATGAGACTAAACACAGTGAAACAAAATACAGCGGGACAGAACAACTTTTTGTTGATTATACAAATTTATAGATAAATATTCATTTGGCGTAAAAAATTTTGTTTTTTTTTGATTTATTATTTAAGGGGACTTTTGCTTAAAATTAGTAAGTCTCAATAAAAATTTCTCGCAAAGACGCAAAGACGCAAAGAATTAAAATTATAATTTTTACCAAAATATTATCATAAAAAATCATAATAATCAGTTTACCCCGAACCTGTTCCGATTTATCGGAATTTGTCCCGATTTGTCGGGAGCTTTAGCATATTGGGGCGTTTATTAGCGTCTTGTTTTATACTTGCTAATTTTAGGTTATAATTTAACTTGCTGATTTTAGGAAATAGTAGTTTTTTTATTACTTTTGGTTCAATATTT
>PHDR01000014.1 GCA_002841035.1 Bacteroidetes bacterium HGW-Bacteroidetes-12
AAAACTAACAGGACATGTTGAAGAGAAAATTTTAATTCAATTAGATACTGAACCACAAAACTTTGAGTTCGAACCAGAGACCGTTATTTTAAATAAATTTGATGTGTTTACTTCCGTTTTTACAACACCTACAGATATTCTTCTTGCTCAAAAGTGCTATGCAGTTATTAATAGAAAAAGAAATAAAGGTAGAGATTTTTATGATATTGTTTTTCTTTTAGGTAAAAATGCGTTACCTAACTATGACTATCTTAATGTAAAGTTAGGAATTAATAATTCTTTAAAACTAAAGGAAGCAATACTTGAAGTATGTAGTAAAATAAATATGCAAGAAATGGCTAATGATGTAGCTCCTTTTTTGTTTTATCCTAAGGATACTAAAAAAGTGCTTTTATTTGAAGATTATTTCAAACAAGTTGATTTGTAATTGCATCAATCAATTTCAAACAATTTTCCTGATTGGAATAATTTGCTAATAAAGCTTCTCGTTGAGTTTTCACGGTTTCAACATCTATTTCTTGCTGAAAAAGAGTCCTAATTTTGGCTTTAAAAGTTTCGTTATCATCAGCAATTTCACATAAATTAGTCAGCGTTGTCCCGGATAACATGGTTGAGTTTGCTAAACAAAACCTTCCTTTAAATAAAGAATGAAGTAGTTTTAATTTTAGCCCTGTTGGTTGATGCGTGTAAAGCAAATTGATTTGAGCGTTGCTAATCAATTCTTGCATTTTACTTTCGGTAGGATTGCCAACCAATTGAATGTTTTTGTATTTGTTTATTGTTGAACTTAATTTTTTTGTTGGGTTTAATCCTGCAATAATTAAAGGGATATCTAATGAATTGAAGATTTCATTGCAAATTACTAAAGCAGCGGCTTCATTTTCGGGGACACCCAAATTGCCATGATATAATACATAATTTCCTTTACCTTGTTGAATTTCAATTTTTTCTTCAGCATGAAAACACGGGATAAAAACTGTTTTGTTAGTGGGGTATTGGGTGTTGAAATAGTTTTCATCAGTTTTAGAAACTACCAAAATAAGATTGGCCTGCTGAACAATAGGTTCGTATTTTTTCGCTTTCCATGCTTCAATGGAGAAATAGATTTTCTTAAAAAAATGTTGTTCTGCTTTGGCTAAATAGGAGTAATAATCATGCTCAATGTTGGTGGCTCTTAGTATTGTAAAATGTTTTTTAAAAGCTTTGTCATTAAGTAAAAAACTGGTGTGTAATCCTTCAAATAAAATAGGAAAATCATTTTTTAGTAAATTGCTTTTTAGCTCTGCGGCAACTCTCGATTTTACGATGTAAGGAGTTAAACTCAAAAATGAGAAAACACCTGTTTGTCGTTTGTAATAATGTACTGTTTCGCAATATTTTTCTAGTTCACTTTGCTTCCCTCTACCGTAATCAAAACAATGTAAATGTACTTTAATGCCATTTTTATGAAGGTGTTTTATTTTGTAAAAAACATCTATCACACCGCCATAATTTGCCGGATAAGGCACGTTAAAAGAAATGATATTTAATTGATGGATTCCCAATTTAAAACTTAAAATTCAACATTTCTTTAATTATTTCCGATTCTTTTTCCCAATTCAATTCTTGTTTTGCTTTTGCTGCATTTGCTTTCCAACTATTGAGTTGAGCTTCGTTTTTCAGCATTTCGTTGAGTTGATTGGCTAATACTTTTGGGTCGTTACTTTGTGCAACTTCTCCAAGCTGATACTGTTTCACTAATGCACTCATTTCGGGTAAATCAGCTACTAAAACAGGGACTTCTGCGTGGATGTAATCGAACAATTTATTGGGTAATGCCAATTGGTAGTTTAAACCAACATTTTCTTCTAAACTTAATCCGATAGTTGCTTGTTGTGTGTAGTTTTTTAGTTCTTGATAAGGAATTTCTCCCAGCATTATTACTTTATCGCTTAAGTTGAGTTGCTCAATAAGTTGCTGAATAGAGGCAGAGATATCGCCTTTTCCAATAAGTTGCAAGGTTGCTCCATCAATATACAGCATGGCTTTTACCATCGTTTCAATGCCTCGATTTACATTTATCGCTCCCTGATAAAGTATGATTTTTTCTGACTTCTCTGAAAGAGGACTAGACGCCCTTAAAAAAGGAACATTTCTTACTACTTTTACATCAATGTTATACTCGTTGCGATAAATTTCGGCAATGCCATTACATACCGTAATTACCTTGGTTAGTTGAGGTAAAATAAAGCGTTCTATGCTTTTCCAGAAAGCCTGAATTTTCGGACGAGGAATTAGTTCTGGTACTTCGGTAAAATATTCGTGGCTATCAAAAACTAAGGTTTTGTTTTTCATTTTTGATACTAGAAAACAAGCTGGAAGCGTATCTAAATCGTTACTCCAAATAAGCGATTGCTTACTAAAAAGCAAGAAAAAAAACAATCGGATGTTGTAATTGGCATAGAAAAAAGCACCTTTACTACACCATAGCTTAAACCTTTTGGTAGTATAAGCTTGTGTTTGAAGTGGCAAACTATCTTTTTTTAACCTACCAACAAGCAACACGTTGTAATTTAATGATAGCAATGTAGTACAAATTTTATGTGCCCGCTGGTCGGTGGTTAAATCGTTGGTCACCGAAACAATGGCTTTAGGTTTGTTGGTCATTTGAGCGTTGACGTTCAAGGTTAAGTTTTTGGTAAAAATAAGATTTCTGTTGAATATGGGGAGACCGTTGAACGGTAAATAATAGAAAAAAAGCATAAAAAAAGACTGTTTTAAAAAAAGCAAAACAACCTACTTTAGGAGACCGCATTTGTGATTTACGTTCACGAAAGATAAAAACAAATTCAAGGAAATAAATTGCCTGTTATTTTTTTAAAACAGCCTTTTTTTTGTTTGCCAATTGTCCGCAAGCGGCATCAATATCTTTTCCTCTACTTCTTCGCACATTTACAACCAACCGGCATTTATCCTCTAAATAGCGAGCAAATTCATCTGTTTTTTTTGTGTCAGCTTTTTTGAAATGAGCACCTTCAATAGGATTGTATTCAATGATATTAATTTTACAAGGAACAATTTTGCAAAAATCAGCCAATTCTTTTGCATCTTCCAAACTATCATTAAAATCTTTAAAAATGATGTATTCAAACGAAACTCTTGTTCCTGTTTTTTCGTGAAAGTAAATAATAGCTTCTTTCAATGATTCCAATGAATTTTGTTCATTAATAGGCATTATTTTGCTTCGTTTTTCATCATTCGCTGCATGAAGCGATAAGGCTAAGTTAAATTTAACATCATCATCTCCAAGTTTTTTAATCATCTTAGCAATACCAGCAGTAGAAACTGTAATTCGCTTAGGAGACATTGCCAAACCATCTTCACTTGTTATTTTTTTTATAGAATCAAGTACATTTTTATAGTTCAACAAAGGTTCTCCCATACCCATATAAACAATATTAGTAAGCGGAATTTTATATTTTTCTTCAGCCTGTTTTTTTATGAGTGCTACCTGATCAAAAATTTCATCCGCATCAATATTTCTTAACCTATCGAGTTTACCTGTGGCACAAAAAGTACATGTTAAACTACATCCCACTTGCGAAGAAATACAGGCAGTCATTCTTTTTGGCGTTGGAATTAAAACACCTTCAATAATGCTTCCATCGTGCAATTTAAACGCATTCTTTATTGTTCTGTCCGAACTCACTTGTTCCTCTATTGTGGTAATGGCATTTATAACAAAGCTATCTTCTAATAGTTTTCGAGTAGAAACGGAAAGGTTAGTCATTTTATCAAAGGTAGTAGCGTGTTTTTTCCAAAGCCATTCATAGACTTGTTTGGCTCGAAATGCCTGTTCACCTTTTGCGTTGAAAAATTCAATAATTTCTTCTTTTGATAAATGTCGGATGTTTTGTTTTGCTTTCATAAGTTGTGCAAAGTTAATTTAATTAATTGATGCAGTTTTTAATAACTAAAAACATTATTTTTGAAATCTTTTACATAAAAAATGAACAACCAATTACTTCATAATATTGCCATTACTTGTCTTCCAAACATTGGAGAAATAACAGCCAAAAAACTCATTGCTTATTGCGGAAGTGCAGAAATGGTGTTTTCTGAGAAAAAAGCGCCATTAGAAAAAATTCCGGGCATAGGAAAAATAAATGCACAACATATTTTTACTAATAAAAAGGAAGCATTAGAAACAGCCGAAAAAGAATTAAAGTTTATTGAAAAAAATCAGATAAATCCTATTTTCTTTCTAGATGAAGCTTACCCAAAAAGACTTACGCATTGTGAAGATAGCCCTGTTGTGCTTTATACAAAAGGTAATATGAGTTTGAATGCTCAAAAAGTAATTAGTATTGTAGGAACAAGAAAAGCTACCGATTATGGTAGAGAATTTTGTGAAAAATTAGTTGCTGATTTAGCTCCGCATCAACCATTGATTGTTAGCGGACTAGCTTTTGGAATTGATATTTGTGCACATAAAGCAGCCATAAACAATAATTTATCTACTGTTGCAGCATTAGCTCATGGGTTAGATAGAATTTATCCAAATCAACACGGAATTATTGCTAAACAAATGCAAGAAAATGGAGGAATTATTTCTGAATTTAAACACGAAACCAACCCCGATAGAGAAAATTTTCCAAAAAGAAATCGTATAGTTGCTGGGTTAGCCGATTTAACTATAGTGATAGAATCTAGTAAAAAAGGAGGTTCGTTGATTACTGCTGATTTAGCTAATCAATATAACCGAGATGTTTTTGCCCTACCTGGCAGACTAAATGATGAATATTCGGAAGGTTGTAATTGGTTGATTAAAACTAACAAAGCAGCTTTAATACAATCTGCTAAAGATATTGAATACATTATGGGCTGGGAAACAACCGATAAAAAGAAATCGCATACACAAACAAAGCTTTTTGTGGAACTAAGTGATGAAGAAAAGGCTATTATACACCTACTTTCTTCATCCAATAAAATAGCTATTGATTCTATTGCTTTACAAGCAGCTTTTCCGATGAGCAAAACCGCTGCTTTACTTCTAAATTTAGAGTTTAATGGTGTTGTAAAATCTTATCCTGGAAAGATGTATAAGTTGGTTTAACCTACATTTACACCAAATAAATAACCAACCAAGGCTGTCAATCCCATAGCGGCTGTCCCCCAAAAAGTAATTCTGATAATAGCTTTACCAATGCTAGAGCCTCCTGTTTTCGCTGCCATAGCACCTAAAACAACAAGAAAAATAATTGCAAAAATATAAAGCGAATACTCTAAATTTTTTAATGGGAGAAAAAACACTACAAAAAATGGTAGCACACCTCCTATAGTAAATGCTGCCCCCGATGCTAAAGCAGCTTGGATAGGATTGGCCTGGCTAACATCATTAATACCTAATTCATCTCTTACATGAGCTCCAAGTGCATCATGTGCTGTTAATTCCTTTGCTACTAATAAAGCTGTTTCAGGTTTAAGACCACGTTTTTCATAGATTTCAGCCAATCGTTTTAATTCTAATTCAGGCATTTCTACTAATTCTTGTTTTTCTCTTTCAATATCTGCTTTTTCAACATCGGTTTGCGAGCTTACAGAAACATATTCGCCTGCTGCCATTGATAAGGCTCCTGCAACTAAACCTGCTAGGGTTGCTAAAATGATAGGCTCTCTAACATCACTTGCTGCAGCAACACCAATGGCAATACTTGCCGTTGATAATATACCATCATTTGCTCCTAAAACAGCAGCCCTCAACCAATTGCTGCGATGTATGTAATGATTATCTAAATAATCATCTTTTAATTCGGCCATTAATAAGTAATAATTTGTTGTTCTATATTTTTTGGTAGTTCTCTATCTTCATATTGCTGCGTTCTTAGTTGAGGTTCAAAACCTGCTTCTTTGATGGCTTTTTGAATACCATCTGCCGTAAATCTGTGAGGAGCTCCTGCAACAGAAACTACATTTTCTTCAATCATAATAGAACCAAAATCATTTGCTCCAGCATGCAAACAAATTTGTGCTGTTTTTTCTCCCACCGTCAACCAAGAAGCTTGAATATTTTCAACATTAGGCAACATTATTCTACTCATAGCAATCATTCTAATGTATTCATCATCAGTAATAGTATTAGAAACACCTTTCACTCTTTTTAGCAAAGTTCCATCATCCATAAATGGCCAAGGAATAAAAGCTAAAAATCCTTTGGCATTAGCAGGTTTTTCGCTTTGCACTTCTCTCAACCAAACCAAATGTTCAAAACGCTCTTCTATGGTTTCTATATGTCCAAACATCATGGTTGCTGATGTGGTAATATTTAACTGATGGGCAGCTCGCATCACATCCAACCATTCTCTTCCTGTACATTTTCCTTTAGAAATTAATCGTCTCACCCTGTCGTTCAAAATTTCTGCTCCCGCTCCTGGCAAGGAATCTAATCCAGCTTCTTTTAACGCTTTTAAAACCTCTGTGTGAGATAATCCTTCTAGTTTGCTAATATGAGCAATTTCAGGAGGTCCTAAAGCGTGAAGTTTTATGGTTGGAAACATTGCTTTTATACCGCTGAAGGTGTCGCAATAAAATTTTAATCCTAAATCTGGGTGATGACCGCCTTGAAGCAATAATTGATTTCCACCATATTTAATGGTTTCTTCAATTTTTACTTTGTATTGCTCCATTGTGGTAATATACGCTTCTTCGTGACCAGGAATTCTGTAAAAATTACAAAATTTACAATTAGCTATACAAACATTGGTGGTGTTTAAGTTTCTGTCAATTATCCAAGTAACCTTATTGGAGTTGTTTTTCTTTTTCTTACGCAATTCATTGGCAACCAACATTAATTCTGCTGTTGGAGCGTTTTGAAAAAGAAAAACACCTTCTTCGATTGTTAAAAACTGTAAATCAAGTGCTTTGTTTAAGAGTTGTGCTGTTTGCATTATTTTGTTATATTATTCCTAATTTCGCTTTTCAAAATTACGATAAATTAATAGCATGGAAATTAAAAAAACAACCAAATTAGATGCTAAAGAAAATCTTATTTTTCTTATCACTGATGAAAAAGAATTATCAACATCATCTTTTACAAAAGAAGAACTTTCTTTTATTAAAAAAGAGCTAAAAAATGAACAAAAGCAAATAGAAATCAATCGATTATCTCACACTCTTTTTGTTATATTATGCGAAAAAGAAAACGATTACAAAACGGCTGAAAAAATTAGAATCTCCGCAAGTATTCTTCTTAATTATCTAAACACAAAAAAAATAGCATCTGCCACATTAATTGGAGCTACCGAAAAAACATTACCTTTCATAGAAGGGTTGGCATTGGCTAACTATCAGTTTTTAAAATATTATTCAGATAAAAAGATAAATTCTTTTAAAACCATAAGTTATTTTTCTGAAAAACCAATAAACATTAATGAAATAGAAACAATAGTAAAAGCAACCAATTATGCTCGAGATTTAGTAAACGAACCCTTGTCTTTTTTAACCGCAGTGCAGCTTTCAAAAGAAATTCAAAAATTAGGCAAAGAAGCAGGCTTTAAAGTAGAAGTTTTTAATAAATCTAAAATAGAAGCATTAAAAATGGGTGGTTTATTAGCGGTAAATAAAGGCAGCATTGACCCGCCCACTTTTTCTGTAATGGAATGGAAACCAGCAAAATGTAAAAATAAAAAACCTATAATTTTAGTTGGAAAAGGCGTGGTTTACGACACAGGCGGCTTAAGTTTAAAACCTACCCCTAACTCTATGGATTTTATGAAATGCGATATGGGTGGAGCTGCAGCTGTTATTGGAGCTTTATATTCAATAGCTAAAAACAAACTACCTTATCATGTAATTGGATTAGTACCTGCAACCGATAACCGACCTGGTGGAAACGCTTATGTGCCTGGCGATGTAATAACCATGCACAACAAAAAAACAGTTGAAGTTTTAAACACAGATGCCGAAGGAAGATTGTTGTTAGCCGATGCATTAAGTTATGCTCAAAAATACAAACCAGAAATAGTAATAGACATAGCAACTTTAACAGGGGCTGCTGCTGCTGCAATTGGTCATTATGGCATTGTAGCTATGGGAAATACTGATGAAAAAGTAATGAAAAAACTAAAAGATGCTGGCAATAATGTTTATGAACGAATAGTAGAATTTCCGTTTTGGGATGAATACAACGAACAACTTAAGTCTTCAATTGCCGATATTACCAACTTAGGAAACGGAATGGGAGGTTCAATTACTGCTGGTAAGTTTTTAGAGAACTTTACTAACTATCCTTACATTCATTTGGATATTGCAGGGCCTGCTTATGTAAAAAAACCAATAAACTATTTAACTTATGGTGGCACAGGTGTTGGTGTAAGATTATTTTATGATTTTGTAAAGAATTATTGAAAAAAGTTTAAGAGGTTTAGGGGTTTAGGGGTTTAGCAAAGACAACAACCCCTAACCCTTATAAACTATATAAACCATTAAAAAATGAGAACTTATTCTTTTGAAAAATTAGAAGTGTGGCAAAAAGCTAGAAAATTAACAAATGTAATTTACCTTACTTCTAAAAATTTTCCTGATGAAGAGAAATTTGGACTAACAAGTCAAATCAGAAGAGCAGCTGTTTCGGTTTGTTCTAACATAGCCGAAGGAACTTCAAGAAATTCATTTAAAGATAAAGCAAGATTTACTGAGATGTCTTATACCAGTTTAATGGAAGTGCTTAATCAATTAATTATTTCATCAGACTTATCTTTTATAGCACAAGAACAATATGAATCATTACGAACACAAATAGATGAAGTAAGTTATATGATTAATGCTTTACACAAAAGCCAGTTAAACAGTATAAAATAAACTTACTCAACCCCATAAACCCCATAAACCTCATAAACCTCATAAACCTCATAAACCTCATAAACCCCATAAACCCCATAAACTTTATAAAGATGTTAAACATAGAAAAAATCAAAATAGGAATTAGCATTGGTGATGTTAATGGAATAGGATTAGAAGTAATCATTAAAACTTTTATGGACAATAGAATGCTCGATTTTTGCACGCCTATTGTTTATGGTTCTACCAAATTGGCTAACAACTACAGAAAAACAATGGATGCAACCGATTTTGCTTTTAACAGAATAGCAACTATTGAAGAGGCTAACCCAAAGAAAGTGAATATGTTAAGCTGCTGGAACGAAGAGGTTGAATTAAGTTTTGGACATTCTACGGAAAGTGGTGGAAAATATGCTTTTTTATCACTTGATGCAGCATGTAAGGATTTGTTTGACGGTAAAATTGATGCTTTAGTTACTGCTCCTATCAATAAAGACAATATACAATCCGAAGCGTTTAATTTTCCTGGACATACAGAATATTTAACCGAAAAATTTGAGGGAGAATCTTTAATGTTATTAACGAGTGAAAATTTAAAAGTAGGTATCGCCACCAACCATATTCCTGTTGCTAATATTTCTAATTCTCTCACTTCTGATAGCATTTTTAATAAGATTAAGATATTAAACAAATCACTAATTCAAGATTTTGCCATTTCTAGTCCAAAAATTGCAATATTGGCATTAAACCCACATGCAGGAGATAATGGTTTGCTAGGTAAAGAGGAGCATCAAGTAATTATTCCTGCTATAAATAATGCAAAAAGTATTGGTATAAATGCTTTTGGACCTTATCCTGCTGATGGTTTTTTTGGAGCAGGAAGTTATAAGAAATTTGATGCCGTTTTAGCAATGTATCACGATCAAGGTTTAATTCCATTTAAAACTTTATCGTTTGGAGAAGGTGTAAATTTTACTGCTGGGTTAAATATTGTAAGAACATCGCCTGATCATGGTGTGGCTTATGAAATTGCAGGTCAAAATAAAGCCGCTGAGAGTTCTTTTCGCTCGGCAGTTTATTTAGCTTGCGACATTGTAAGAAACCGCACAATTCACAACGAAATTAATAGAGATAAATTAAAAATTAAACGTCAATAATTTTTAATTTCTTTCTAATAAGGTATAGTTTACCGATTGGATATTCATAGTGCAATCTGCATTTCATTTGATTAGACTATTTTCATATCCCTTCGGCATTAACCATTGTAAAATATTAATAGGTAGGTATTGTTTATATTGAGTAAATGTTTCACGTGAAACATGTTTTTTTAGCAAATATTTTTTATCTCCCCATGTAAACCATCAAAACAGAAACATCTGACGGAGAAACGCCACTAATTCTTGATGCTTGTCCGATAGTTGAAGGTTTAATTTTGGTAAGCTTATCTACTGCTTCAGCAGACAAAGATCCAAGTTTGCTGTAGTCAATAGTGTCGTGAATTTTAATGTCATCGAGTCTGGAAATTTTATCTGCAACCTCCTTTTCTCTTTTAATATACCCTTCATATTTCATTAAAATTTCTGCACTTTCTAATATGTCTTCAGTATATAAATTGGTTTCATCTAAAAGTTTTGTATTGCATAAACTCAATTCTTTTATAGCAATATTTGGTCTTGTTATAACAGAAATGGCTTTTACTTTTTGCTTCAAAGGAGATGAATTTTGTTGTTCTAAATAGGTATTCACTTCTTTTGGTAAGATAGAAACATCTTCAAAATGTTTAATGATTTTTTCAATGTTTTGTTTCTTTTCTACTACTTTTTTCATTCTTAATTCAGAAGCTAAACCTAAATTAAAACCTTTTTCAGTCAAGCGAACATCTGCATTGTCTTGTCTTAAAAGAATTCTATATTCAGCTCTTGACGTAAACATTCTGTATGGCTCTGTAGTTCCTTTATTAATTAAATCATCAATAAGAACACCGATATAAGCTTCGTTTCTATGTAAAACAAATGCATCTTTATTATGATTCTTTAAATGAGCATTTATGCCAGCCATTAATCCTTGTCCAGCAGCTTCTTCGTAACCTGTTGTACCGTTTATTTGTCCAGCGAAATATAAGTTATCAATTAATTTTGTTTCAAGTGTATTTTTCAATTGAGTAGGTTGAAAGAAATCATATTCAATTGCGTACCCAGGTCGAAACATCAATGCATTTTCAAAACCAGGAATTAATCGCATGGCTTTGTATTGAACATCTTCTGGTAAAGATGTAGAAAAGCCATTCAAATAAATTTCTACTGTATTCCAGCCTTCAGGTTCAACAAAAAGTTGATGTCTATCACGCTCGGAAAATCGAACTATTTTATCTTCAATGGAAGGGCAATATCTTGGTCCTAATCCTTGAATTCTTCCTGAAAACATTGGAGATTTTTCAAAACCTGTTTGTAAAACTTCGTGTACGTTGTTGTTTGTATAGGTTATATAACAACTTTTTTGTTTAGTAAGTTTAGCTGACGAAGATAAAAATGAAAATTTCGAAGGATTTTCATCACCTGGTTGTTCCTCCATTTTAGCGAAATCTAATGTCCGCCCATCTACTCTTGGGGGTGTTCCTGTCTTCATTCTTCCAGACTCGAAGCCTAGACTTACTAGTTGTTCTGTTATTCCTGTAGAAGGTCTAGCACCAGCTCTTCCTCCTCCAAACTGTTTTTCTCCGATATGAATTAATCCATTTAAGAATGTTCCGTTTGTTAAAATTACGTTTTTAGCTTTAAAATCAACACCTATTTGTGTTTTAACGCCTACGCATTTGTTGTTTTCAATTAATAACTCAACAACCATATCTTGCCAAAAGAACAGGTTTTTTGTGTTTTCTAACATCAACCGCCATTCTTTCGAGAATAACATTCTGTCATTTTGTGTTCTCGGACTCCACATCGCTGGTCCTTTCGAGCGATTAAGCATTTTAAATTGGATAGCACTTTTGTCGCTTACAATTCCTGAATAACCTCCTAACGCATCAATTTCTCTAACAATTTGTCCCTTTGCAACACCACCCATTGCTGGATTGCACGACATTTGAGCTATTGCATCCATGTTCATGGTAATGAGCAAGGTTTTAGAACCCAAATTTGCAGCAGCAGCTGCGGCTTCACAACCAGCATGTCCTGCACCAACAACAATAACGTCATAATAATTATTCATAAAATTTAATTTATAATTAAATGTTTCACGTGAAACAATAAAAATTTGAGATTTTAAATAAAGAGGGATTGTTAGCTTTAATAAATAATAAATTTCAAATAATTAAGAAAGCAAAGTTAAATAAAAATCTTCCTTGGCTCGCATTAATTCTTTATCTTTTGGTGTTTTATCTTTATAGCCTAACAAATGTAATACACCATGAATTAAAACTCTATTTAACTCATTATCAATAGTTTGATTGAAATTTTTTGCATTTTCTTTTACTCTTTCAATACTTATAAAAATATCGCCATTAATGATTTTTCCTTCCGAATAATCAAAAGTTATAATATCAGTAAAGGTGTCGTGTTTTAAATATTCAAGATTGATTTTATGAAGATAGTTATCGGAGCAGAAAATGAAATTTAGCTCACCTATTTGTTTGGCTTCGTTAGCAGCAGATAATATAATCCAAGCTTTTACTTTTTTAACGCTTTTTAAACGATAAGAAACATCTTCTTGATGGAAAGTTATTGTATTCAAATTATTTTTAACTACGTTAAGCAGAAGGTAAGTTTAATGATGCGACCATTTTCTTCAAAAACAATCTTATCAGCCAAGTTTCGCATTAAAAAAATACCTCTTCCACTTGTTTTATATCTATTTTCGGGTAGGGTAGGATCGGGAACTTTTTTGTAGTCAAATCCGCTTCCTTCGTCTCTAATGGTAAATAAAACCTCTTCGTCTAATGCTTCCAATTCAAGGTGTACAAACTTGGTTTTGTCGTTTTTGTTTCCGTGTATAATCGCATTGTTAACGGCTTCGGTTAAAGAAATTAACATATTTCCATAACAATCTTGATTGATTGTTTTAAACTCACAAATACCTTCTATAAGCTGTTCTATTTTGGAAATGCTTTCTAAGGTAGATGGAAGTTCAAATTTTTGAATTGTAGCATCAGGCATCATTTCTACTGTTTTATTTAATTAATTTGTTATCTGATGGGTATACTTATTTATTTAAAAAAAGGTTACTTTTTTAGTGTATTATTATTGGTTTATTTCTTGAAAATATTGAGTTACTTTATTTTTATAGAATTGAGTGAGATTTTGGGGTGTTATTTTTAGTAGTTCTACTTCGTTTTCTTTTTCTTGGGTATAATTAAAATAGGGGTTAGGGTTGTTTTTTTCTTCTAATTTAGCTTCTTTCGATTCTCGTTTTTCGTCCCATTCTCTTTCTCTTTCAGCTTTTTCAGATTCTAGCAAACGTGTTAAAATTTCTTGCTGACGATTGATAGTTTCTTGAGTTATTCTTTTATTTACAATGTCTTGCTCATTTTCTTCCATCAATTTATTTAATCCATTTGTTCCCTGAGCACCTTTGTTTTTGAGCTTTTGTAATTCACTTCTTATTTTTGCTTGCTGGGCAGCCATTTTTGCTAATGATTCGCTCGTTCCTTGTCCGCCAGGCATTCCCATTCCTTCGCCAGGTTTTTGCCCTGGTTTTTTGCCTCCTGGTTTTTGCCCTTCTTTCAACGCTTTTTCCATTTGTTCGAGTTGTTTGCTCAATTGTTCTTGCATTTTTTTAATGTTTCCCATACCACCAGGTCCAGGTTTTGGTTTTCCTCCTCCCCCTGGTTTATCACAAGAGCCTTGACCTTGTTTTTGTGCTTGTTGTTGCATTTGTTGCAATGCTTCATCAAACAATAAGGCTAAGTTGTTTAAAGAAGTCATAACATATTGTTGGCGAGCTGCTGCCATAGGGTTCATTCGCTCCGCCATAAATTCTATGGTTTTTTCCATATTAGAATTAATAAGGTTAATTTCTTTGTTTACCACAGATTTTAATTGAACTACTCGTTTAGAAAGTGCAAATAAAGAATCCTCTATCATTTTTGCATCGTCTTTTAATTTTTTTTGTTGCTGAGCCATTTTTATATACTCAGGGCTTTGACGATTGGTTTTTTTGTAGTTCTCCATTAGCTCCTCTTGTTTAAAAGAAAGGTGAACAAGGTTATCTAAGAGTTGTCTCAACGCATCCATATCTTCACCTTGTTGTTGTGCTTGAGCTTGTAGTGCACTCATTTTTTGAGCTAGTTCATCCATTTTTTTGGCTGCACTTTTTTGCGATTTAGAAGCTTTGCTGTTTTTTTTGTTTTCTAATTGTTCCGAGCTTTCTTTTTGATCTTTTGAAATTTCTTCTTGTGTTTCTTTTGTGTCTTCCATTCCGTTAGGTTTCTGAAGCTCTTCGTCCATTTTTTTCAATGCATCCAGCTCTTTTTTAGTTTCTTCAAATTCTTTGTTGAGCTGTTCTTGTTTTTCTTTTAGCGAAGCATCATCTTTATCACCTTTTTCAGTTTCTTCTGCTAATTTTTCTTGTTTATCTGCTAATTTTTCTAGCTTCGATTTAACTTCATCTAATTTTTGTTCAAATTCCATTTGTTTAAACAATTCCAGTGAACGATCCAATTCTTTTTCTAAATCTTTATTGGATAATTCCATTTTTTCCAATTCTTCTTGAAGTAGATTCTTATCCAGTTTTTCCATCATTTCTTGCAACTTTTCCATCATTTCTTTCATTTCGTCTGTCATCAATTCATCAAAAAGTTTTTGAAGTTGTTCTTGTTTTTGCAACAACTCTTCGTTGTATTGTTTGTATTCATTTTGTTGTTCGTTGTTTTTTTGATTTTCTTGTTCAATTTTTTCTACACGCTCTTGTAATTCTTTTTGTTTTTCGAGCAATTCTTTCATTTTTTGTTTTTCTTCCCAACCAATTTCTTTTTTTTCAGAGAGTTTTTGTTTTAATTTTTCCAGTTCTTTTTGAATGTCTTTTGCTTCTGCAACGCTTTCGCTAAGTTCTTTTTTAATGTTTTTGTTGTTGCCTTCGGTGGCAGCATTTCTTTCTTTAATGGTTTTTGATTTGAATGTTTTTAATGAAGTTCTGCTCGATTTTGAGCCATTCACACCATCATTATCCCAAATTTCAAAATAATATTCAATTTCATCTCCCGGAAGGATATTTAATTCTTTTATATTCCAAAAATGAAAAAATTCTTCGCTTGTCATTACTTTATTAAGCGGAATTTTAATGGTTTTAAGTTCGTTTCGTTGTGGCAGACTATCAATAAGCGTTTTTATTTTATAGTTAAAACTTAAGGATGAAAATCCATAATCATCTGTAATTAATCCTTTAAAATAGAGTCTATTCTCATTGGTTGAATCTCTCTTTTCGTTAATTTCTATTGTTGGAAATTTATCTTTAACAACTTGTAAATGGTATAAAATGGTGTCGTTATTATTTACAAATTTATTACGAGGCACAAATCCATATTTTTTTGAATCAGTTGCTCTCAGTTGGAATTGGGTCTGTTGCCTATTTGGGGTTAGTTTGTAGCTACTATCGCCTAAAATAAAATTTAACATATCGGCATCTTCGGTGGTAATGTTCCATGTTATTTTTGTACCTTCAGGAAGAATTAAATCGCCTGTATTTGAGAGTTGTTCGTTTGGTTTTTTTATATAAGAAGGATAATTTAAATCGATGGTGAAATTATTTAACAAGGGATTAGGGATCATTTTTAGTTCATATTCAGGAGAATAAAAACCTGAAGCATAAATTTTAAAGGATTCATTTTTTTGTACATTTTTAAAAGTGTAGGAATAAGTTCTTTTGTTGGTTTTTGTTAACGGAAGTTTGGTGTTGCTATTTTGTAAATAAACTTTATCGGGCAACTGATTTCCGCTTATAAAAATTTCCAATGTATAGTCTTCATTTTTTAATACACTTAATTCATTGTTGCTAATTTTGATTTGAAACGGAGCTAAAGGTTGTATGTAAGTATTGTGATTAATAAGTCTGTTTGTACTTTCTGTAAAAACAGATGGAGCAAGAATGCTTATGGCAAGTATTAAAAACAATGGAATTAATACAAATTTCAAATATTTTTTATTTTCTTCAAACCGGATAGCATTAGCAAAAGGAATGGGTTTTAACTCGGTAGATTTTTGATTAATACTTGCTAATAAAAGCTGTTGGTTTTCGATAGAAAAAGAAGTTTTTGCTTCTAATTGAAGTACGTTTATCAATTTATCTTTTACTTCTTCAAAATGATTGCCAACAATTTCTGCTGCTTGACGATGATTAATAATGTTTCCAAATTGATAAAGTTTGGCTAATGGAATGATGATGAAATAAACAAGCACATAAGTTGACAAAATAAGAAAGGAATAAAACAGCACTGTTCTTCCGCCTGTGTTAAATTGTATAATATATTCGATGGAAGTAAAGAAAATAAACGCCAACAACAACAATCCTAAGGCATAAATACTTCCTTTTAATAGTCTGTTTTTGTAGTACTTACGAATAAAATCGTCTAGTTTTCTAATAAGTATTTGATAATTATTTTCCATTGAGAAATATCCTAACGTAAAATTTTGTTTTTTGTTATTTAATTTATAAAGTTCGGAATTATTCCTTAGAATAGATTCAATTAGTATGTTGTTTTCATAAAGGTAATTTTTTTAAGTTAAAAAAAAGTATATTTTTGACACCAATTAGAGTCTGTCAATAAAGTATTATTTTAACACAAATTACACAAATTAACACCAATAAATTCGTGTTAATTTGTGTAATTTGTGTTTTTTTCTTTTTATTTTGCTGACTTTATGGACAGACACTAATTAACGAAACTTAAAAAAATGAAATTATCTATATTAATACCTGCCTATAATGAAGCCAGAACAATACATCTAATCCTAGATAAGGTAAAAGCTGTTGAATTAATTAATGGCTTTCAAAAAGAAATTATTATTGTAAATGATTGCTCATCAGATAATACAGATGAAGTAATTGAAAACTACATAAAAAACAATGCTGCATTATCTATCTTGTTGTTTAATCAACCTGTTAACCAAGGAAAAGGTGCTGCCATTCATAAAGCCATTGAATTAGCAACAGGCGAATATTTAATTGTGCAAGATGCTGATTTAGAATACGATCCACGAGAATATAATGCTTTATTAAAACCTGTTGTTGAAGGTGTTGCTGATGTGGTTTATGGCTCTCGTTTTATGGGA
>PHDR01000353.1 GCA_002841035.1 Bacteroidetes bacterium HGW-Bacteroidetes-12
TAATTGAACATTCTGCCTCGCATCAACTTTTGTGGTGTATTGACAGTTTTGTGCTCCGAAATCCGCCACTGCGCCAAGCGCCAAAATGTTAGCAAACATAATAAAGACAGAGTGTTAACCATAAAAAAAGTGTGACATGAACCCATTTTTATTTATTACAGTTACCATTGGAATTGGAGTTTTATTTGAAAAATTGTTCCAAAAAGAGGAAGAACTTTCAGAGATTAAACCTGAAAATATTTTCGAGGACTTTAAAGTAAAGTATTTCAAGAAAAGCCACGTTGGAGCGACCAAAACACAAATAACAAAGTCAATAGAGAAAATAATACCTGAATACAAATCTTTTAAAATAGGTAAAACTGGTAATCCGACAACAAGAAACGCAGGACACAAAACATATACATCAATGTTTTTACTTTGCGACAGTAAAGACTCTGACTTCATATCTGAACTTGAAAATTACTACAACTCAAAATACATTTCACACTCAAAAAACGACAACAAAAAAGTTGGTAGTGCTGGTAAGAGCGTTTCAATAAATGGACACTACTATCTTTATATTGTTGTTCGTTAATTGACGGTATATTTATCATTTAAAATGTTTTCAGGGTTTATATCAAACTCATTATCTCCCCAACAAGGAGTTCCAAATTCATCTAAATAAACTTGACTAAATAAATTAACATCCAAATATTTCCTAATTAAAGGATGGGAGCTTGACTTTAAAAAGTTTTCAAGGTCAATCTTCTTAATTGTTCCGTTTTCATAGACAACTTCCAGTAGGTAGTTTCTTATGTGTTTAATTGTAACTATCTTCATTTTTTATTTTTTTAGTTATTACTTCTTTTTTTTGGCTTTTCTTATAAATGAAATACTCATCCCATCTAAGGACAATCTTCCATTTATATACAGAAACGAATTTTTTATGTTGTTTCATTTTTTGAGGAGGGAATTTTCCATTTATTTCTGCAAAAGTAGTACGATAAATCTTTCCTTCTTTTAAAAAGAAACTTACTTTAACTACAGAATCTCCATATTTTGCGTGTACGTGTATTGGTTCGTGTTCATCAGAATAAAATAAAATCATTATTCCGAAATATTCATAAATTGTTGGCATATTTTTTTTGTTTTTAATGGCTAATAATATGTTTACTGAAAATAAATTACGTTTGCTAACAGGCGGTTAATAAAATGGCGGTTTTGCACTTCGTTAGATAGTTTTTCTTATTTTTGAGTTTTGGTGCTTCGTTGGTAATTTAGTGCTGAAAATCGCCACCTTTACCAACCGCCCAACCGTTACCAGTAAGCGTAGAGAACGACACGGCCACCAACAGACGACCTTAACTCGACAGACAATTTCGCTGTTCTTTGACACAAACCGACCTGACTTTGGCGACACGCAAACCGACCCAAATGGTTTTAAATTTTTTTCCCACCGCTCATTTTAAAAAATAATTTTATTGCCACCCACATTGGCACATTTTGTTTTGCTGCCTCGCACAAGCCTACGCAAAAGCAAAACAAAAAGAGCCAATTTTCCCACCCATAATGACGACTGTGGTAAATGAAAGTGTAACTTTGTAATTATGAAAATTCTTGTTATAGAAGACGACCCTACGTTGAACAAAAACATAAATGAAGCATTGATGGCTGAAGCCTATAATGCTGAAAGTGTTTACGATGGTCTGTTAGCGGAAAGATTGCTTAAAAAGGAGAAATACGACTGTTTAATTATGGATATTAACTTGCCTGGTAAAACAGGGTTTGATTTGTGCCGTGATTTCAGAGCTTTCAATAGCGAAACACCAATAATAATGCTTACTTCTTTTTCCGAATTGGAAGACAAAGTAAAAGGGTATGATTGCGGTGCAGACGACTATCTTACCAAACCATTTTATATTAGGGAGCTTCTTTTAAGGGTTAATGCACTTTTAAAAAGAAGAAATCATACATCTGGTTTAACTCAAGAAAAATCAATTACCGCAGATGATATTGTAATTCACCTTCCGACTAAAAAAATTACACGACAAGGAAAGGAAATTAAACTTACGCCAAGAGAATTTCAGATTTTAGTAAAACTATTGGAAAACAAGGGAGAGTTAGTATCAAAAAATGATTTGATAAAAGAAATATGGGGAACCATTATGGATGCCAATACAAATACCATTGAGGTGTACATTAACTTTTTAAGAAACAAAATTGATAAGCCCTTTGGCAAACAAAGCATAAAAACAAAAGTAGGGTACGGCTATTATTTTGATGAACAATGAGCATAAGAAAAAAGATATTGCTTTATTTCTCCATAGTTGTTCCAATTATTATTGGCATTGCTTTTATTTTCATTTACATTCTGTTTTCTGCAAACAGAGAAGAAGAGTTTCAAATGCGACAAAAGGATAAAATTTCCACAACATTGAAACTACTAACACAAATAAAGCAAACAGATGATGAACTGATTGAAGCCCTCGACCGCTTAACTATAAATGATTTGTTTGATGAAAAACTGCTAATCTTTAATAGTGGAAAAGAGTTGATATATACCAGCGTTGACGATACGCCTGTTCCTATTTCGAAGGAAATGCTTTCAGAATTAAATGCTCAAAATACATGGATCGAAACAAAAGATGGCTTATATGATGTGATAGGAACTTATATAGAACGAAACGGAAACACTTATTATGGCATCAGCAAAGCTTACGATACGTTTGGATA
>PHDR01000354.1 GCA_002841035.1 Bacteroidetes bacterium HGW-Bacteroidetes-12
ATCATTAGGAGCAAATATAAAATATATTGAACGGGAAGGTTTTTTGCCGCTACAAATAATAGGAAAAGAGCTTAAAGGAGGTTCTGTAACAATATCTGCTGCTATAAGTAGTCAATTTATTTCTTCATTATTGATGATAGCCCCTTTATTAAAAGAAGGATTAATTATTAAAATGAAAGATAATATAGTATCAAAACCTTATATTGACCTTAGTATTAAGATGATGCAACATTTTGGTGCTAATGTGAAATTTTATAATAATACTTATATAGTTGAGCATTCGGATTATATAATTTCTCAGCCAAACATAGAATTTGACTGGACTTGTGCCGCTTCTTGGTATCAGACAATGCTAATGTTAAAGAATGGAAATATTAATATTAATAAACTAAATGGAAAAGAAATTCAGGAAGATAAAGTTTTAATAAAGCTATATGATTCATTAGGTGTAATAACTGATATAAAAAAAGATAATTTGTTGCTGCGATTTTCTAAGAAATCAAACAATAATGATTTTAACTTTAATCTAAATAATTATCCCGACTTATTTCCATCATTAGCAGTATCACTTGCTTCTAAGAATATTAGTGGTAAAATAACGGGATTAAGTCATTTAAACTACAAAGAATCTGAAAGATTAAATAATGTAGTTGAACAGCTATCAAAAAATGGGTTTAACGTAAAAAAAGAAAAAGATACTTTTATTTGTTATTCATCATCACTGTCAGATAAAATATTGTCTTTTAATTGCTATAACGACCATAGATTAATTATGGCTTTTGCATGTTTAATTTTTGATGAAGATATTCATGAGATAAATTTATATAATTATAAAGGTGTTGAAAAATCATATCCGAACTTTTGGAATGAACTAAAAAAAATAAATGTCATCACTTCTAAAATCGGAAACCTTAAATAGTGGTCTTTATTACCCAATACTTCCAACAGTTTTTTCAACTTCTTCTAATATCTCGCATGACTCAACTAAATTTTTCATAGCATTATGGTTGCCAAATAAAGGTCTGTCAATATCCAAAAAATCAACATGTCGTCTAATTACTTTATGAGCTTTGGTAACACCTTTGCCAAAAGAATAGTCTCTAAAATCAAGAGCTTGAGCTGCTGCCATAAATTCTATTCCCAAAATGCCATAAGCATTATCTAAAATTTGAAAGTTTTTCTGAGCAGTATTCATTCCCATAGAAACAAAATCTTCTTGATCGGCTGCTGCAGGGATAGATTGAATAGTAGCTGGAGCTGAAAGTATTTTTTGTTCAACAATTTGCATATCAGCAGTATATTGACTAAGCATTAATCCTGAAAACATCCCAGCTCCTTTTGTTAAAAATGGAGGTAATCCAACGCTTAAAGCAGGATTATTTAATCTGTTCATTCTTCTTTCCGACATCACACTAACCATAGTAACACATGTTCCTACCATTTCCATTGGAACTGCCACTGGCGTTCCCTGAAAATTTGCTCCAGAAAGTTGTATATCTTCTTCCGGGAAAAAAATAGGATTATCACCAACTCCATTTAATTCAATTTCAACTTGTGAACGAGCATATTCCAAAGCATCGTGTGCTGCACCAATAACCTGAGGAGTAGAACGCATTGAATAAGCATCTTGCACTTTACACTTTACTTTTAATTGTTCTAAATCGCCACCAGTAACGCATTTGCGTATTGCTTTAGCACTACGAATAGCACCACTAAA
This sequence comes from Bacteroidetes bacterium HGW-Bacteroidetes-12, assembly GCA_002841035.1. GTDB lineage: Bacteria > Bacteroidota > Bacteroidia > Flavobacteriales_E > Vicingaceae > BRH-c54. The sequence continues at coordinate 1,718 of PHDR01000354.1, forward strand.
ACCACGTACTTCATGAAGTTTAGTGTGATAAGGTTGCATATTTGCTTTAAGAGCTTCTAATGACATTGAAGCAGCAATTTCTGCTTGTTTTAGCCAATTATTTACATCATAAAGAAATAATGCACTCATAGCTGTTAAAACATTTGAGCCATTAATTGCGGCTAAACCATCTCGTGCTTTTAATCCGGGAATTGCAATGCCAGCTTTGTCAAGTGCTTCTTTTCCTGTCATTAGTTTCCCTTTATAAAAGGCTTTCCCTTCACCCATTAACAATAAAGCTATTTGAGACATAGGAGCTAAATCGCCACTTGCACCAACAGAACCTTTTTTACAAACATAAGGCACTACATCTTTATTTAACATCTCAACATAAGTTTGTGTTATTTCGGGACGACAGCCAGAATTGCCATGTGCATGAACATTAATTCTTCCCAACATTGCTCCTCTAACCCAATCTAATGGCATAGCATCGCCCATTCCTGCTGCATGATTATATATTAAATATTTTTGAAAATCTTTTACCTGCGAATCATCTAATACTGTTTCTGAAAATTCACCAATGCCTGTATTGACACCATACATAATTTCGCCAGCATCAATTTTTCGCTCAAGCATTGCACGACAAATTTTTATCCTTTCAATTGCATCTAAATGTAATTCTACTTTTTTCCCGTTGCGAGCGACATTCACAACATCTTCAATTTTTAAACCTTCTCCTTTAATTACTAATATCATAACTATATATTTTAATTGTTGATTTGTTTAAGTGGACTTCCCTGAAATAATGGCATAAAATTATTAAAAATAAATGGAATATGAATGATTTGAAATTAAAAATTAAAGTTTCGGACTTAATACAAAAGATTTAACATACTGAGTTTCTGCCATATGCAAAAGTTGTGTTTTGATACAAACTTTGAGTAACTCTGTGTCTTCTTTGAGTAACTTTGTGAAATAGCTGTTACACAGAGTTTCACAAAGGAGACTCAA
>PHDR01000355.1 GCA_002841035.1 Bacteroidetes bacterium HGW-Bacteroidetes-12
GCAAACAATTTTTCATAAGCTTATTGAAAGGATGGTTAAAGCAGAACCTATTACTTATCAAATGATTAAAACAAGTAACTAATTGGACATCTCAATTAATATTAAAGCAAAAAAAACAATTGAAGAAATTTTAATAACACGTAAAAACCTTATTTTACTTAATACTATTTTTAAACCACAACTTCGTTTATTTCACAAATTTGAATCGGGAGAAATTAAAGGATTTGTTGATAATATGGAAGACTATTGGGGCAATATTTTAGATTATTATCAAAAAATATGGGATATGGTTGAAGATTATGAAGAATTAATAAAAGGATTTTCTCAAACTTTTGATTCTTTATTGACAAACAGAACAAGTGAAATAATGAAGATATTGACAATATTTTCCGCCACACTACTTCCTCTCACATTCCTTGCTTCTTTATATGGAATGAATGTCAGTTTACCATTCGCACAAGACCCTTTTGTGTTTTCAATGTTATCAGCTATAATGATAATTATTGTTGGTTTATTACTTTTATATTTTAAAAAGAATAAGTGGTTATAGAAAGTGCTTTTGCAGGAATTATTATCAAAAACTTATATTTTTAAACAAAGGAAACTTTTATTAATAGAAGTCTCCTTAACAAAATATTTAGAACAAATGTTGGCAAAAACCTATGGTGGAGCAATACAAGGGATTGATGCAATTACAATCACTATTGAAGTAAATATTGATAAAGGAATAAAATTTTTCTTAGTCGGTTTGCCTGACAATGCTGTTAAGGAAAGCCAACAAAGAATAGATGCGGCATTGAAGAATAATGGATATCGTATTCCCGGAAAGAAGATTGTAGTTAATATGGCTCCTGCTGATATTAAAAAAGAAGGTTCTGCTTATGATTTGCCAATTGCTATAGGAATATTAGCTGCTTCGAAACAAATCAAAAAAGACAAACTTAGCGATTATATTATTATGGGCGAATTATCGTTAGACGGAAGTTTGCAAGCAATTAGAGGATGTTTGCCAATAGCTATAGAAGCGAGGGATAAAGATTTTAAAGGAATAATTCTTCCAAAAACAAATGCACTGGAAGCAGCTATTGTTAATGATATTGATGTGTTTGGAATAAATAATATTAAAGAACTAATTGACTTTTTTAATGATGACATTAAATTAGAAAAAACTATCATTAATACTCGTGAGAAGTTTAGCAATACGCTTAGTAATTATGAGTTTGATTTTGCAGAAGTAAAAGGGCAGGAAAATATTAAAAGAGCATTAGAAATTGCGGCAGCAGGCGGGCATAATGTTATTCTTATTGGACCTCCAGGGGCAGGAAAAACAATGCTTGCAAAAAGATTACCGTCAATTTTGCCACCACTCACTCTTCATGAAGCCCTAGAAACGACCAAAATACATTCTGTATCTGGAAAATTAGAAAAAAATTCTTCACTGATTTCAATACGACCATTTCAATCACCTCATCATACAATAAGTGATGTAGCATTGGTTGGAGGTGGGACATATCCACAACCCGGAGAAATATCTTTAGCACATAATGGAGTATTGTTTTTAGATGAATTTCCCGAGTTTAAAAGAACGGTGCTTGAAGTATTAAGACAACCATTGGAAGATAGAAAAATTAGCATTTCCCGTGCTAAATTTACAGTAGAATATCCTTCAAGTTTTATGCTTGTTGCTTCGATGAATCCATGTCCGTGTGGATATTATAATCATCCTGAAAAAGATTGTATATGTGGACCCGGAATAGTTCAAAAATATCTGAATAAAATATCAGGCCCCTTACTCGACAGAATAGATATTCACGTGGAAGTTACTCCTGTACCTTTTAAAGAGTTGACAGAAACAAAAGATTCGGAAACAAGTGCAGACATACGTAAAAGAGTTATTAAAGCGCGAAACATACAAGATGTCAGATTTAAAAATAATAAAGGGGTGTATTCAAATGCCCATATGTCGCCAAAACAATTAAGACAGATATGTCATATTAACGAAGAAGGAAATAATTTGCTTAAAACGGCAATGGATAGGCTAAGTCTTTCGGCAAGAGCTTATGATAGAATATTAAAAGTAGCGAGAACTATTGCCGATTTAGAAAATAGTGAAAATATAGAAAACAATCATTTGGCTGAGGCAATACAATTTAGAAGTCTTGACAGAGAAAATTGGGCAGGATAATAAATTTTTCGCAAAGTAAAATAAATGGATTAATATTTGAATTTTTTTTATGCCCTTTCCGACAAATTTCTAATAAATTCCGATAAATCGAAACAGGTTCGGAACAAGTCGGAATAAATTTGTGAGCTTAAGGGGACTTCTATTAATTCCTTTGCATCAAGATTTTCATAGTTTTTTAAAGACAATGAGAATTTTCGCAACACTATCGGGATAATGTAAGAAAATTTGAAGCAGTATTTGAAAAACTATGAATTGCGAAGCAATCATGAACTCTTTTGAAAATAAACAATAATGTGAATAAATAAAGGAATTAATAGAAGTCCCCTTAATTAAAAAAACTTATGTAAATTTGTTTTTTTTATTAAGGGAACTTCTAAAAATTGTATTTTTTTACCGCAAGGAACGCAAAGATTTTCCGCAAAGAACACAAAGAATTAAAAATCAGCACATTGCAAACATTGCGATTTCTTTGCGAACCTTGCGGTTAAATTATTATTTGAATTAATAGAAGTCCCCT
>PHDR01000356.1 GCA_002841035.1 Bacteroidetes bacterium HGW-Bacteroidetes-12
GCCTACTTCTGAAAATCCTCGCGGATTTTTAGTTTGGTGCATACTTGCAAAGATAACCGCTAAACCACGCAACTACTCATAGCCTAAACGTTGTGCTTCATTATAAAAACATACGAACTGAAAAAAAACTTCATCATATTATTTTTATTTCTGCTATTTATTAGCTGTAATAACGGAGTCAACTACATTTCTCAAAATGATGGAAAAAGTCACTTAATTGACTTTGACTTGTTCAGTATTATTCTGCCAACCGATTTTAAATACAAAAAGATTGACGGAATTGACTCTTTTGTCGGAGAAATTAAAAACGGAAAATCTACTTTCTTTTTTGATTATGGTTGGTACTCACCAAAACCACCTTTGGACGAAAAAAGTTACATCGAAGAAAGCCGAAAAGGAATGGACTTTGAGACGACCCAGAAGTTCTTTAACAAAATTGACTTGAAACCCTATGAAGACGAAAATGGCGGAGTAAATCCAAGGGAAATCATAAAAAAGATAAAGAATTTGACTTTACATAAAATGACTGACAGCATCGCTAATCAAAATGGTTTCAAAAATAATTGTGAGTATTATTACACCTTTGATTATGAAAAGGTAGAATTTAAAATTCCTTTCTGCGTACCAGATGAAGAACGAGAAAAATTTGAGAATTACGAATTAACTATTGACACAATTGGAAATTATAAAAGAACAATTGCACTTTGGAACGACAAAGAAAATCCGAATATTTCTAGTGTGAATTTTGAACCCATTTATGGAGATTCAAAAAATGAATTGTCAATTGGAATAAAGTCAGATATGGAATTTGACAAAAGTGAATTGAAAGAAATATTTAAAACAGTTGAAATAAAATAACGAAAGCACAACACCGGCTATAAAAAATAGCTGCAAAGTGCTAAATCCAAACTTTTTGTGTATTTTTAAAATCAGTAATTAATCGGAAAGGCTTGCGAGTATTTACACGCTACTTTTCATAGCCCAAAACGTTGCCAGTAATGCCGAGAAAAATTCTGAAAAATTTGTACATTTGAATTTAAATGAGAACATTATGAAATCTGTAAATATCCAAATATCGGACTTTGAATTCAACCAACTGGGACTGAATAAAAGCACGCTATCTTTTTCTGAACTAATTGAAATAATTGGAAAAAAAATAACAAAACAAACACTTGAAAAAAGCATTCAGTTAGCCAATAAATACGGACTTTCCAAAATGACAATGGAAGAAATTGATGACGAAATAAAAGCGTACAGGAATGCAAAAAATAATTCTTGATACCAACGTAATTGTATCCTCTTTAATTCAGAAAAACTATCCATATCTTATTGTTGAACATTGTATTGATGGAAACGCAATTATTTGTCTTTCAAATGAGATTATTAAAGAATATTTAGAGGTACTTGCACGCCCTAAATTCGCAAGATTTGCGGACTTTAAAACAAATGCGGACTTCTTAATTGCGAGATTAAGTGAAATTTCGGAAATCTACAAACCGAAAGAAAATTTAAAAATAATTAAAGACGAACCCGATAACAGACTTTTAGAATTAGCTGACATTTCTAAGGCGGACTTCATAATTACGGGAAACACAAATGATTTTACTATGGAAACCTACAATAAAACAAAGATCGTATCGCCGAAAGAATATTGGGAGAAATTTAAATAAGCAAAAAGCACTACTGGCAACACCGTGTATCGCTCATTGCGGCTGAAGGCTAAACCCAAAAGCTTGTGATTTTTTACAAAATCCGCAAGTACAGCCGTTTTGTAGTTGTTGATTTTGTTTTCAGGTTTAAAAAACCAGAAATTAAAAGGTAAAACCGCTGTACTTGCTCGTGCCGGTTCGAAAATTTACGTATTTTTACTCCGCAACGAGCCATACACGCAACACGTTGTACCACATACTGAAAAAAATTCTGCAATTAAATTAAATTCCTTAGTTTTATAAAAATATTCGAAATGGAAACGATACAAATTGATATATTAAATCCAAAGGCAAAAAAGCTACTGAGAAATTTAGCTGACTTGAACTTGATAAAGATTAATAAAACTAAAAATAAATCTGACTTTTCTGCTCTACTACAAAAACTTAGAGCGAAATCACCTGATGAAATTTCCCTCGACGAAATAACTGACGAAGTTGAGAAAGTGAGAACTTCACGATATGAGAAGTAAAAAAGTAATTCTAGATACAAATTTTTGGATAAGTTTTCTCATATCAAAAAAGTTTAATTCCATTGACAATTTAATTGACAGCAAAAAGCTTACATTAATTTTTTCAGACGAATTAGTAAGTGAATTCGTAGAAGTAGTAAATCGACCCAAATTCGAAAAATATTTTTCAAAAAATGATATTAAGAAAATACTTGAATATTTTGACCAATACGGAAAGCTGATTAGAGTAAAATCTGATATCAAAATTTGTCGTGACGAAAAAGATAATTTTTTACTCAATCTTTCAATTGACTCTAAAGCTGATTACTTAATAACAGGAGATGATGATTTGCTAGTCTTAGAGAAAATTGAACGAACTAAAATTATGAATTTTACTGACTTTATAAAACATATCGGAATGAAAGATATGGGATGAAAGTACGTGGTACAACAACTGCTATAAGCAATGGCGGCGTAATTGCTTGGCGAAAGTTTAGGGAATTTTATTATCTACGTTCTTAGCGGAATAAAAGTTTAA
>PHDR01000357.1 GCA_002841035.1 Bacteroidetes bacterium HGW-Bacteroidetes-12
ATTAATTGATGAAAATAAAAAGTTAGACATACTAAATTTACCTATTAGCAATGTATCTGTGATAGTAACGGAAAATTATACAATAAGTAAAATCATTTCTTCTAGCAGATGTGAAGAAAAAATTATTTCTAATATCCTTCAACAACTTGATGATTGTTAAAATATATAGCATCAATTTTAATTAAGTTGATTATTCTGTAACAAAAAATCTCCTAACTTCATAGGAGATTTTTTTTTGCACTAACTAAACAGGAGGGAATGTTTTTGATGGGAATTCATTTTATCAACGTTTTGACTAAAACGAACACCACAAAACTACATCTCAACAAAACCTATTCATGTTAAAGCTACGTTAACAAAAGTTAAAAACTGTTAAACTTCAAGGATGTAGATACATTAGCTGTAATTTTGTTTTAGAAATGAAACGCAAATACATTTATATATTAATAGGATTAATAACTTCCGCTTTAATTGGACTAGTTGCCATACAAATTTATTGGATAAATAGTGCCATTACCCTAAAAGAAGATGGTTTTAGAAATGATGTAACCAATTCCTTAATTGCGGTTGCTCAGAAAATTGAAAAGCTAGAAACCATTAATCGTGTTAAAAAGCACCAACATGGACAAGCGATGTTTAAAAAAAGGGCTAACTCTATCAGAGAATCATTTAATTTCAAAAACGAGGCTTCTTACGATACATCAGCCGTTTTTGAAGAAAATGGGGTAAAATATAAAATTAGTGAACGCCAACAGAAAAAATCCAATCAGGTGCTGTATCAAAAGTCCATACAATCGGTTTCGGACAAGGGACAATTTGGGTTTCAATTTAGCATGGGAAGTAAAAATAATTTCAATCAAGAAAATTCTTATAGCGATTCTATTTATCGCTATAAGGAAAATGAAAAATCCATATTAATTGATGAAATACTAGAAAGCTTATACGAAATGAATCGTTTTAGAGGCGTTAAAGAGCGTGTTGAACATATTGCCATTGATTCACTTATAAAAGAAGAGCTAACTAGTCGTGGAATAAAAACCGAATTTGTATTTGGTATTTTTGATTATGATGGAAATGATGTATTGCGAGAGGATACGTTGAAAAACACACACAACATTAGAATGTCGGGCTATTGGGCTCAAATTTTTCCTAATGATATTTTTGATACCCCTCATTTCTTAAGTATTTTCTTTCCTCACAAAACAGGTTTTTTATTAAAATCGATGTGGATGATGTTGCTTTCATCTATTGTTCTACTTTTAATCATTATTTGGGCATTTACATTTACCATTCAAACCATCTTTAAACAAAAAAAACTGTCTGAAATTAAAAACGATTTCATCAACAACATGACACACGAATTGAAAACACCTATTTCTACCATCTCACTAGCCTGCGAAGCATTGAATGATAAAGACCTTTGTGCTGATGACAATATAAAACACAATTATGTGAATATGATACATCAAGAAAATGAACGCTTAGGGATTTTAGTAGAGCGCGTATTAAAAAGTGCCACTTGGGATAAAACAGATTTAAAACTCAATAAAGAAATTTTCGATTTTCACGAAGTACTTAAAAATGTAATTGAAAATATTTCCATCCAAATAGTAAACAAAAATGGTATAATTCATCAAAAATTAGAAGCAACAAACACAAAGATTAAAGCAGATAAAGTACATGTTGTTAATTTAATTTATAACCTGTTAGATAACGCCAACAAATATTCTCCAAATCAACCAGAAATTACCGTATGCACTAAAAATAGTAGGGATGGGATTGTGTTTTCTGTGTCCGATAAAGGACTTGGAATAAAAAAAGAAAATGTTACTAAAATTTTTGAAAAATTTTATCGTGTCCCAACAGGAGATGTGCACAACGTGAAAGGTTTTGGATTAGGACTAAACTATGTAAAAGCAATTGTTGATAAGCATCAAGGCGAGATAAACGTAATGAGTGAAATTAAAAAAGGAACAACATTTCAAATTTACCTTCCTTATGAAGGTAACTAAATTAGAAAATTATGCCAGAAAAAATTAAATTATTACTTGCTGAAGACGACAAAAACTTAGGAAATTTATTGTCAGATTTTTTAAAAGTAAAAGGCTATGAAGTAACATTAGCCAATAATGGCGAAGAAGCATATTCGCTTTTTGTTAAAGGAACTTATCATTTATGTTTATTAGATGTGATGATGCCTGTAAAAGATGGTTTTACTACCGCCAAAGAAATTAGAAAAATAAACACCTCTATTCCTATAATTTTTTTGACTGCCAAATCTATGAAAGAAGACACTCTAAAAGGATTTGAGGTGGGTGCCGATGATTATATTTCCAAGCCATTTAGCATGGAAGAATTATTAGCTCGAATTAGTGCAGTACTCAGACGTACAAAAGACGAGGTAGAGGTGCAACATGAAACATTTTTTACTATTGGAAACTACACATTTGATTATCAGAAAAGACATTTAACCCACCAAGGCGAATTTGTAAAACTTACTTCAAAAGAAAGTGATTTATTAAGGTTGCTTTGCTTAAACGAAAATAAAGTATTAGACCGAACCCATGCGCTAAAGGCTATTTGGGAAGACGACAACTATTTTAACGCTCGAAGTATGGATGTTTACATTGCCAAATTAAGAAAACACCTCAACAAAGATAAAAACATAGAAATCATTAACGTACATGGAAA
>PHDR01000015.1 GCA_002841035.1 Bacteroidetes bacterium HGW-Bacteroidetes-12
CATTTTTTAACATAAAAAAAAACATCCGTCAAAAGTCGGATGTTTTTTTGTTATTCAATTCTAAATTTAGAACCTTGTTGAGAAGCCTAACCCAATATAAAAATTTGCTCCTTTAATTTTATACTCATTATCTTTAACACCATCAAAAGAACCTGACAAACTACTGCCCGTAAAACCTATATCAGCAGACATACCGTACTTACTACTGCTACCAAAATATAAATTAATGCCAGTTGTAAGTCCATAATTCAACCCCGAAGCACCTCCGTTTAAATCAGGATTATAATCAATAGTTTCTGTACTACCTGTTGTATATCCAAAACTAGGTGCTATATTCAAATTGAATTTATCCTTATTAATTAAATAAATCTTGCCTTCAAATCCGAAGGCAAAAGTAGAAACTAACATCTCAAAACTGTCTTCAAAATCGTTTTCAGAAACACTAAAAGCACCCCAATCTTTTCGAAGTAGAATACCTGCACTAAATTTCTTACTAATTCCATATTGACCTCTAACATTAAAATTACCTGCGACTCCTACTCCATTTTGGGTTTCTGAATTCTTTAAATTAAGGTTAGTAAATTCAACAGAAGCCCACCCTAAAGCTATTCCTCCACCAAGTCCAACTTGAATAATTCCTGCTCTGTTAGATTGTCCAAAAGCAAATGTAGTTGCCAATAATATTATTAAACCTAGTAGTAATTTTTTCATGTTTTCAAAATTTTAGTTTATAAATAAATTATTTATAGCAATAAAGATAAAAAAAACTAGACTAAAAAAAAATTATTTTATCAACGTCATTTCGTTTATAAGGTGTTTTGCTCCAGCATATTTATCTATAATAAATAAAGTATAACGAATATCAACAGAAATAGTGCGTTGCAAGTCTGGTTCAAAATAAATATCTCCACTCATTGCCTCCCAATTTCCATCAAAGGCAGTGCCTATTAGCTCTCCTTTGGCATTAATTACAGGGCTTCCTGAGTTTCCGCCTGTTATGTCATTGTTCGATAAAAACCCAACAGGAAGTTTACCCTCTTTGGTTGCGTATTGTCCGTAATCTTTTTTATCGTACAATTCTTTAAGTTTTGCGGGAATATAAAATTCGTGGTTTTTATTTTCTGTTTTCACTTCTTTTGCCATTACGCCTTCTAATGTGGTTAAATAATGATAAGTAACCGCATCTTGAGGGTTATAAGGAAGCACGTTTCCATAAGTTAATCGCATGGTAGAGTTAGCGTCTGAGGCGTAAACTTTGTTAGGTTTCATTTGTCTTAATCCATCAACAAATAAACGCATTCCTTTGTTAAAATCGGTATTTGTTGCTCGTTGTGGCGTTATTATTTCTTTAATATAAATATCAATTAACTCATTCATTATGGTATAAATAGGGTCTTTTTTTATTGTTTTTATATTGAATTTTGCTAAATAAGTTTTTAATTTTTCTTCTGATGTAAATGGTGATTTCGACATGTAATCGGCTGCAAATTTGTTGAAATCATTTTTATTTTTTTTCGCAATGGCGGTTAATGTTGCTGGATGAAATTTTGCATCTACATTGTTATAAAACATGCTTAGCATTTCTGCTAATAAATTTTGGTCAATTTCTGCATTGTAATCTTTATAATATTCGGGGGCATTTTCTAAAATTTCTTTTTTTGCTTCTTCTATTTTTGTTGCATCATTAGCTGTAATGGCGGCTTGCATATCCGAACGAAAAGCAAAATTACCTAGCACAAAAGTAAATATTTCGGGACCTTGAAAAACGGCTTCTTCAAAATAAACACTTGGTAATGTATAACTAGCATTTGCTGTATATGAATTTTTAATTAGCTCTAATGCGTTTCCATATTTTTCTTTTCTTGTTGCATCGGCATTTGCCCAAGTTAAGTATTCACTTTCTAATTTTTCTTTTTTCTGTTGCACGTTGTTTTTAACCAATTGCTGGCTTTGACCTTGAAAATATTTCCAATAATTGCTAATTCCTGCATATTTTGAAGCATATTGAATGCGCACCTTTTGGTCTTTTTCCATGCCTTTGTCCATAATATCTAACTTAGCTCTTCTAATTTTAACTCTATTAGGTTGTTCTATATTTACAGCTTCTTCAACACCAAAAGAGGTTAAATACCTATCGGTACTTCCAGGATAACCCATAATCATTGCGTAATCGCCATTTTCAACACCTTTTATAGAAACAGGTAAATGGTGCTTGGGTTGGTAAGGCTTATTGTCTTTTGAATAATCGGCTGGTTCATTGTTGGCATTGGCATAAATTCTAAACATAGAAAAATCGCCTGTATGGCGAGGCCACATCCAGTTATCGGTGTCGCCACCAAATTTACCTATTGAACTTGGTGGAGCACCAACCAAACGAACATCATTAAAAATATTGTATTTAAACATATAATATTCATTTCCATAATAGAAAGATTTTACCTGAACTTTATAAAATTTTTCGTCTTTTCCTTCCATTTCTTTGTCGGAAAGTGATTTAATTGCTTTTCGGATGGCTGCACTTCTCTCCTCTTCTGTCATTTCATCGGTAACATCAGCCAACACAATTTTGGTAACATCGTCCATTCTATCCAAAAACCAAACACTAAACTCGGCAGGAAGCTCATCTGCTTTAGTTTTTGCCCAAAAACCATCGGTTAAGTAATCGTGATCGGTGGAGCTGTTTCGTTGAATTTCACCATAACCGCAATGATGATTAGTTAGCATTAATCCTTGATTAGAAATAATTTCACCCGAACAAAACCCTCCGCCTAAGGCAACAATGGCATCTTTTAAAGACGAATTATTTACACTATAAATTTCTTCTGCGGTAAGCTGCAAGCCATGTTTTTGCATATCCACATAATTTAATCGTTGAATTAACATGGGCAGCCACATTCCTTCATCGGCTCTAACTTGAAATGTGGTAATAAATACTAATAATAATATGATTATTTTTTTCATGATTTAAAAATTTGTTTATTAATGAATTAGAGAAATAAAAATACTTCCCCTATTAGATTAGATTACTAAAAATAGTTTTTTAAACTTTCACTCGTTCGGAGTAGGCACCATCAACAGTGCTTATTTTTATGTGGTCGCCAATGTTAATAAACAAAGGTACTCTCACCTCTGCTCCTGTTTCAACAGTTGCCAGTTTAAAAGCGTTGGTAGCTGTGTTACCTTTTTCGCCAGGTTCGGTGTAAGTTACTTGAAGAACTAAGGAAGCTGGCAGTTCACATAAAAGGGCTTTTTCTTCATCTGCGTCAAAAACAATTTCAGCAAAATCACCTTCTTTTAAAAATTGTGGGGCATTAATTAACGCTTCGTCAATAAAAGTTTGCTCGTAAGTTTCTTGATTCATAAAATGATATGCATCCCCTTCTTTATAAAGGTATTGATATTTTCTTCGTTCTACTCGAACAACTTCAATTTTATGTCCTGCCGAAAAGGTATTGTCTATCACCCTTCCGTTGGTTAAATTTTTTAGTTTTGTTCTAACAAATGCTGGTCCTTTACCAGGTTTAACGTGTAAAAATTCAACAACAGAATAAATCCCATTATTAAATTTCATGCATAATCCGTTTTTAATGTCGTTTGATGTTGCTGCCATTTGCTAGTTAGTAGTTAATAGTTAGTAAAATTTGATACATTTTCACATTGATACATTTGCTATACCAACGGTCCTCTAATAATTCCTTTTGTTGATTCTTTAATAAAGTTAAGTATAATGTCTTTTTCTTTTGATGTTGGGGCTTCTTGTTCAATAACTTGCACAGCATTAGAAACATTTAAACCTCTCACATAAAGCGAACGATAAATGTCTTCAATTTGTAGTACTGTTTCGTTTGAAAAACCTCTTCGTCTTAATCCTACAGAATTTACGCCTGCATAAGTTAGTGGGTCTCTGGCTGCTTTTACATAAGGAGGAACATTTTTTCGGGCATTTGCTCCAGAGGCAATAAATGCGTGTTCTCCTATTTTTACGAATTGCTGAACACCTGCAACGCCTTCAATAATAACAAAATCGCCAAGTTCTACGTGTCCTGCTAGGTTTACACAATTTGCTAAAATACAGTTGTTTCCAATAATGCAATCATGAGCAACATGAACATAAGCCATTAAAAGGCAATCTTTACCAACAACCGTTTTATGTTTGTCTTTTGTACCTCTATTAATGGTTACACATTCTCTAATAATTGTTCCATCACCAATTTCTACTGTGGTATCTTCGTTATCAAATTTTAAGTCTTGAGGAATTGCTGAAATTACAGCTCCTGGAAAAATTTTGCAGTTTTTTCCAATTCTTGCACCTCCAAAAATAGTTACATTAGATCCTATCCAAGTTCCTTCTCCAATTTCAACGTCTTCATAGATAGTTGTAAATGATTCAATAATAACATTATTAGCTATTTTAGCTTTGGGGTGAATGTTTGTTAAGGGATATTTTTCCATTTAATTGTTAAAAAAAAGTTCTTGTTTTTTTGGTTGCGAAGATAGTATTTTTTTATTGATGCACCGATTGAACATTAATTTCTTCTTTCACTTCTTTAACAATTTGAGCCATTAGCTCGGCTTCTATAGCTAACTGACCGTTTACATACCCTTTTCCTTGCATGTGCACAATGCCTCTTCTAATTGGAGTAATTAATTGGAGTTGAAACACTAAGGTATCGCCAGGAATTACTTTTCGTTTAAATTTAACACCATCAATTTTCATGAAATAGGTCATGTAATTATGTGGGTCTGGAACGGAGCTTAACGCAAAAATACCTCCTACCTGCGCCATTGCTTCTACTTGCAAAACGCCTGGCATTACTGGGTTGTTTGGAAAATGACCTGTAAATTGAGGTTCATTTAGTGTTATGTTTTTAACGCCTACTATCGAGTTTTCGTCCATTTCTATTATTTTATCAACCAATAAGAAAGGATAACGATGCGGTAATAGTTTAGAAATTTGATTGATGTCGTAAATTGGTTCTTTGGTTAAATCAAAAAACATTTCTTTTTTCTGTTGATTTTTTATTTCTTGTTTAATCATTTTAGCAAAATCAACATTTCCTTTGTGGCCTGGGCGGGCTGCCAAAATATGTCCTTTTATTGGGCGACCAACTAACGCTAAATCGCCAATAATATCAAGCAATTTATGTCGGGCTGGTTCGTTTTGAAAATGCAAAGTTAGGTTGTTTAAAACGCCTGCTTTATCAACTTTTATGTGTGGTTTACCAAGTAAATCGGCAATTTCATCTAATTTTTCTTGTGGCAAAGGTTTTTCTACCAAAACAATAGCATTATCTAAATCGCCACCTTTAATCAATCCATTTTTTGCTAATATTTCTAATTCTCTTAAAAACACAAAAGTTCGGCATTTAGAAATTTCTTCGATAAATTCGCCTGCATGATACATGTGAGCATGTTGTGTTCCTAAAACAATTGAATTATAATCTACCATTACGGTTAATCTAAACTCTTCTTGTGGCACGGCTAACATTTCTGTTTGCCTTTCGCTATCTTCGTAAGTTAAATTTTTTGTTACAACAAAATATTCTTTGTCTGCATTTTGTTCAATTATGCCTACATTTTGAATTGCCACAACAAAAGGATAAGCACTTCCGTCCATAATTGGCACTTCGGGTCCATCTAATTCAATAAGTGCATTGTCTATTTCTAACCCAAAAAGAGCGGCTAAAATATGCTCGGTGGTATGTATTTTAACTCCATTTAATCCTAATGTAGTGCTTCTTGATGTATCAACCACTAAATTTGCATCGGCATTAATAATGGGTTGCCCTTCAACATCTGTTCTTTTAAATTTAAACCCATGGTTTTCTGGAGCAGGATGCACTGTTAATGTTGCTTTTGCTCCTGTATGTAATCCTATTCCAACAACAGAAAAAGGAGATTTTATCGTTTGTTGTTTTGCCATTTTTATTTTAATAGTTAGTGATGAGTTTTGAGTGGTGTGTGATGAGTAATTTTCACATCTTCAAATTTCCACATTTTTTTCTAATTTGGTTAATCGTTCTAATATTTCGGGTAATTTCTTAAACCCTACTAAGGCTCTTTTATAATCGCCAATATAATAGGCTGGCGAACCTTGCACTATCATTCCTTCGTTAATAATACTTGTTCCTACACCCGATTGTGCTGCAATTTTAACATTGTCGGCTATGGTTAAATGACCAACAATGCCAACTTGCCCACCTATCATGCAATTTTTGCCAATTTTGGTTGAGCCTGCAATTCCAACTTGCGAAACGATTACAGTATTTTCGCCCACTACAACATTGTGTGCAATTTGAACTAAATTGTCAATTTTTACGCCTTTTTTTATTATTGTTGAACCCAATGTTGCTCTATCTACACACGAATTTGCTCCAATTTCAACATAATCTTCTATAATAACATTGCCTATTTGAGGTATTTTTTTATAATTATTTTCACTGTTTGGAGCAAAGCCAAAACCATCGCCACCAATAACAACTCCTGGGTGAAAGGTGCAATTTTTTCCAATTACAGCATCTTGCATTATTTTAACGCCTGCAAATACAATACTATCATCTCCAATAACCGAATTATCGCCTATATAAGTATGAGGATAAATTTTAACATTGTTTCCTAAGGTTACGTTTTCGCCAATGTAGGCAAAAGCTCCTACATAACAATTTTCGCCTAATTTTGCTGTTTTTGCAATAAAAGAAGGCTGTTCTATGCCTGTTTTGTTGTTTTTGTATTGATTGTAAGCTTCGAGCAGTTGAGCAAAACATTCATACGCATTATCTACTTTTATAAGTGTGCAAGAATTTTTTACTGGTTTTTCTGGAGTAAAACTTTTGTTGATGATAACAATAGACGCATCGGTAGAATATAAATGTGCTTCATAAGCTAAATTTGCTAAAAAGGAAATTGCATTTGTTTCACCTTCTTCTATTTTACATAACTTGTTTACGGTTATATCTGGATTACCTACTATTTCTCCTTTGAGTATCCCTGCTATTTGTTGTGCTGAAAATTCCATAAAAGCCAAAAGTAAGATTTTCATCAGAATTTTACTAATTTTATTTATAAGATTTTTATAGCGAAGGCATTTATTTTTTATATACGGCAACCTCCTCCTGAGGCGGATCGGAAATTAACTAGCGATTTAGTTGCGAGTCCCGAAAGTTTAACTTTCGAGGATTCTCGTAAACGGAATATTACTCTAACTAAACATTTCCGCAGTATTACGGAACTACTAAGTTTGAGTATAAATACTATTATGAATAATGTACTAAGAAACTACTTTCTTTATTGTCCTTAATGTTAATTCGTTAGAATCTACATAACCTTCCAATTCCTTAAAAAAATTGAGTATATCGGCTTCTGTGTTGTTTGCATTAACGGTAACCAATCGGATAAATTTGTCTTCTCTAAAATTGCCAAATCCAACAACTAATTTGGCATCTTCATAGAGGGCTGTGCATAAATTCGAGGCATCAATTCCTTTATAATTAAAACATATTGAAAGTGAATTACCTGAACTATAAACCGTATAATCAGGATGTTTATTTACATATTCGTAGGCAAATTTTGATAAGTCAAATAAATGATTTACCATTTTTTCCAAACCGAATGTTCCAACAGATTTCCAAAGTGTCCAGAGTTTTAATGCTTCATTTTTACGTCCGCACTGAAATGATGTTTTTCCTAAATTAAAATCATCTCCATCTGTTTGGTAAAGGTAATCAGCATCTACGCTAAAGGAATTGTATAGATGTTTTTTATTTTTAACCACAATAACAGAACAAACCAAAGGTGTGCCGAGCATTTTGTGTGCATTAAAATTAAAGGAATCTGATTTTTCCAAACCATTAATCAATGACTTATGTTTTTTACTAAATATAACTCCCCCGCAATAAGCTCCATCAACATGTAGCCACAAATTATATCTTTTGCATACCTTACTGATTTCATCTATTGGATCAAAAACGCCTAAAACGGTTGTTCCTGCTGTTGCGTTTACAAAAAATGGTGTGTAGCCGTTAGCGATGTCTTCTAAAATTTGTTTTTCTAATTCCGATGTAAGCATTTCTCCCTTTTCGTTGGTGGAAATAAAACGCAAATTATTTTTTCCCATTCCAATAAACGAAGCACTTTTTATTATAGAATAATGTGATTCTATAGATGTGTAAGCAATTAATGGTTTCGTAAATCCTTGTTCCCTAATCTTTAGATTGGCAGCATCTCTTGCCATTAACATTCCCATAAAATTGCTCATAGAACCTCCTACTGTAAAAGTTCCTCCACTACCATCTTCATAACCAACAATGTTGCAAATTTTATTGATAATTTCTTTTTCAACACCTATCTGCGGACCTGCTACTTTGTAAGTGTACATACTGTTATTGAGCAAAATAGAAAGTAAATCTCCCAAAACGGCTTTGCTTTGACGACCACCAAATAATTGATTAAAAAATAATTTGCTTGATGTTTTTGGTGTTTGTAAAACTAATTTAGTGAGTGTTTCTAAAAACTCATTATAGGCAATAGGGTTATCATTTAGTGTTAAATCAATATGTTGACTTAATTCATTGGGGTTGATGGGGAAAACAACGGGATTGTGCTGTTCATCTTCAAATAGCTTGTTAGCTATTTCTATAAAGGTTTTTAAATCTTCTTGCATTTGATTATTAGTCCGTTAGTCTAAAATTACTACTTAATTTATGTTCCAAAATTAATAAAAATAAAAAACATGATTTGTTTGCAAAACGACAATCACACAATTACAAATCAATGCCATACAAAGGAACTCCATTAGAGTCTGTAGTTAGGGCTAAACTCATGAAATCAAAAAATGGTCGCATATTTTTAAAAGCAATATTCATTTTTGAGATTATATCGGAATCCAACACTTCTTCATCTGTAAATTTTTGAATGAGAATAAACTGTTTATAACGCAACAAATCAACTGCACTATGTTCTTTATCAAATCCTTTTGGGCAAGTTTTTAGTTGGTCTCCTTCAAAAGTCAGTTTTCCAATTTTGTTTTTTAAGATGTTTCTAAATTCATCTTCGTAATTGGCAATTTCTTGTCGAATACGCAATAAATCTTCTTTTTCTGGGTTCCAAAAACCTCCTGCAACAAAGCTATTACCTTGTTCTAAATGAAAATAATAACCACCTCTGAGTTGTTTGGTTGCTCTTGTAAAACTACCCGACCACCAAGTTTTGTAAGGCGATTTTTCTTTAGAAAACCGCACATCTCTGTAAATTCTAAAAAGGCTTTTTTTTCCAGAAATAGTTTCAATAGTATCGTGTTTTTTTGTTTCTTCTAATAATTTATCTGCAAAAGCGACAACATGAGCAAGTTCTGCTTCATAAACAGGTTTATTTGCTTGAAACCAATCTCTGTTGTTGTTGTCTTTTAAAAGATTTAAAAATTGAAAAGATGATGGATAAAGTTGTGCCATTTGTAAAACAGAAAAATTATGAAAGTTTGGCTAAAGCGGCATCTAATTGCGAAAACAATGCTTTAATTTCATTTGAATGTGCTGTTCCAACGGATAATCTATACCATGGTGAGTTTGTTGATGTTCCGAAAGCATAAAAAGGTACGATTGCCAATTTTGCCTCATTCAGTAAATAAGCAGTAACATCAGCAGTAGTTGCTAACAACTTTCCTTCTGCACCAGTTTTTCCAACTAAATCAAATTTAACCGTTAAATAAATGGCTGCTTGTGGTGGAATGGCATCAACATCATATCCTTTAGCTTTTAAGGTTTGTATTCCTTCATAAAAATCGACCAATCTTTTATTAATTCTATTTTTAAATGTGGCTAAATAATCATTTACTGCAACATCATTTTTTAAGAATTTTGCTGTTGCTTCTTGCTCTGCTTTGGGCGACCAAGCTCCAACATGACTTAAAATGGCTCGCATCTTATCAATTACTTTTTGAGGTCCAAAAGCCCACCCTACTCTAACACCTGTTGCTGCAAACGATTTAGAAATCCCATCAATATAAATGGTATAATTTCGCATTTCAGGAAATAAAGAAACTGGGTCGAAATGTTTTGTTTCTCCGTGTGTTAATATCCAATATATTTGATCAAACAACAAATAAAGCGGTTTTTCACTTGCTCCTCTTTTTTTATTTTCTTCTAAAATAAGTTCACAAATTTCGCTCAATCCTTCTTTAGTAAATGTTGTTCCTGTTGGATTTAACGGAGAGCAAAGTGCAATTAAATTAGCTTCCGAAATAAATGGTTTCAACTCGGCAGCTGTTGGCATAAAATCATTTTCTGGTTTTGTTTCTACCACCATTTGTTGTGCAGAAGATAAATGACAATAATGATTGTTATTCCATGATGGAACGGGAAATAGCACTTTATCGTTGGCATCAATAATAGTTTGATATAATGCATAAATTAAAGGACGAGCTCCGCCCGAAATTAAAATTGCATTTGCATCGTAAGTCAATCCTTGCTTTTCTTCTAAGAAATTAGCTACTTCTTTACGAAGTGATTCAACTCCATTTGCAGCAGGATAGTTTGTTTGCCCATCATTGTAAGCTTGAATTATTTCATTTTTCAGCTCATTAGGAATAGGAAAAATTTTAGGATCAAAATCACCTATTGTAAGGTTGTATATTTTTTCACCTTGAGCAATTTTTTCTTTTACTTCTCCAGCTAATTTAATTATTTCTGAACCAATTAGATTTTCTGCCATAACAGATACTTGTTGGTTTTTTGCTTCTTGTTTTAAAGTTTGTTCCATTTTGTCTTTGAGTCTTGAGTTTATTAGTTTATGAGATTATGAGTTTATGAGTTTATGATATTATAAGTTTATGAGTTTATGATATTATAAGTTTATGAGTTTATGATATCATAAACTCAACATTCAAAATTCCCCACATCAAGATATTCACACATTTGCTAAACTAATATCAAACTGAACCAAGTTTATAAATTTATGCACTCGGTCTTCTAGTTCTGATTGAGTAAGATGGATTAATCGCTCTGTTCCAAATTTTTCTACACAAAAAGAAGCCATGGCAGAACCATAAATTACTGCTCTTTTCATATTTGAAAAAGAAATGTCGCCTGTTTCTGCTAAATAACCAATAAAACCTCCTGCAAAGGTATCACCAGCTCCTGTTGGGTCAAAAACATCTTCTAATGGCAAGGCTGGTGCAAAAAACACATTTTCTCTATCAAACAATAAAGCTCCATGTTCGCCTTTTTTTATGATTAAATATTGAGGACCTAATGCTAATATTTTTTGAGCCGCTTTCACTAATGAATACTCTCCAGAAAGTTGACGAGCTTCTTCATCATTAATAGACAACACATCAACCATAGAAATGGTGCTTTTTAATTCATCTAAAGCGATGTCCATCCAAAAATTCATGGTATCCATTACAATTAATTTCGGACGTTTATGTAAGCCATTAATTACTTTCTTTTGAACAGCTGGAGCTAAATTTCCTAACATTAAAAAATCACAATCTTGGTAATTTGCAGGAATTTTAGGGTCAAATGTTTCAAGTACATTTAGCTCTGTAGCCAATGTATCTCTTGTGTTCATATCGTTATGATATTTTCCTGACCAAAAAAATGTTTTTTCATTTTCTCTGATTTCCAATCCTTCTAAATCAACATTATGATTTTCTAACATTTTCATTGCTTCTTTAGGGAAATCGCCACCAACAACAGATACAATATTGGTTTTTTTAACAAAATTTGAAGCAGATAAACTAATAAAGGTAGCAGCACCACCAACAATTTTATCTGTTTTCCCGAAAGGGGTTTCAATTGCATCAAAAGCAACTGTTCCTATAACTAATAAGCTCATTTTTTAATTTTTAAGTTTGAAAGGTAAAATTAAGGTTTAATAATTATAAAATTAAGGTTTCTACAACGAAGTTTTTGATATGATTAATTCAAAAATCCACTTCGCCAATTCCTTGTCGAATAATTTCTGGTGTTTCTCCTGTGCAATCTATTACTGTTGATGCTTCGTTGTTGCCAAAGCCTCCGTCAATTACTAAATCGACCTTGTTTTCGTAGCGTTCGTGTATTAACTCAGGATCGGTTGTGTATTCCAAAATTTCATCATCATCGTGCACAGAAGTTGACAATAAAGGATTACCTAAATAATGAACTATTGTTCGAGCAATGTTATTATCTGGCACACGAATACCAATGGTTTGTTTTTTTGATTGAAATAATTTTGGAATATTTTTATTGGCATTTAAAATAAAGGTATATGGTCCAGGAAGTGCTCTTTTCATCATTTTATAAAGGTTAGTTCCAAACTGAACGGTGTATTCTGAAATGTTACTCAAATCATAGCATATTAATGAAAAATTGGCTTCTTCTAATTTTATTCCTTTGAGTTGTGCCATTTTTTCTACTGCTCTTCTGTTTGTCATATCGCAACCTATTGCATAAACCGAATCGGTAGGATAAACAATTAAACCGCCTTTTTTCAATACATCAACTGCTTGTTGTATTCTTTTCTCATCTGGGTTTTCTGGGTAAATTTTTATGAGCATTGATTTTATAGTTTACAGATTTTCCTCGCAGATTTTAAATTAGTACATTTTCACATTGCTAAATTGCTACATTATTTATTTCCCTTAGCATGATCGGCTAAAAATTGTGCTAATCCGCTATCGGTTAAAGGGTGTTTTAATAATCCCATAATTGCACTCAACGGGCTGGTAACAACATCTGCTCCTATTTGAGCACATTGCAAAATATGCATGGTATGACGAACAGAAGCCGCTAATATTTCTGTTTCGTAGCCATAATTATCATAAATCAATCGGATTTCTGCAATTAAATGAATTCCATTGGTTGAAATATCGTCCAATCTACCAACAAAAGGTGAAACATAAGTAGCTCCTGCTTTTGCCGCTAACAATGCCTGACCTGCCGAAAATATTAATGTGCAGTTAGTTCTTATTCCTTTAGAAGAAAAATATTTAATGGCTTTTATGCCTTCTTTGGTTGCAGGTACTTTAACAACAATTTGAGGATGCAGCGATGCTAAAAACTCTCCTTCTTTTATCATACCTTCAAAGTCGGTTGCAATTACTTCTGCACTCACATCTCCATCCACAATATCACAAATGGATTTGTAATGTTTCATAATATTATCATAACCTGTAATTCCTTCTTTTGCCATTAAGGATGGGTTTGTTGTTACGCCATCCAAGATACCTAAATCTTGTGCTTCTTTAATTTGGTCTAAGTTTGCTGTGTCTATAAAAAATTTCATATGTAGATATTTAAAGTTTGTAAAGTTCTTAAAGTAAAAAAGTTATTTGTTATTTGTTGCATTTATAAGAGATTCTTTCACTTCACCCCGAAAGCTTTCGGGATTTCATTCGGAACTAACCATTAACCCCTAACATCTTATTCAAATTAATAATAAAGCTGCTAATTCCTTTTTAAATCGTTCTTTGGGCATAAAGTTTTGTTCCAATTCTCCTATAAAAGGAACAGGTGTATCGATACTTGCTACTCTTTTAACAGGAGCATCTAAATACTCAAAACAATTTTCTGTAATCAGTGCACTTAATTCGCCTCCTATTCCGTTGAACATGGTGGCTTCGTGTAAAATTAGTGCTTTATTCGTTTTCTTTACAGAATTAAAAATAGTTTCTGTATCCAAAGGCACTAAAGTTCTTAAATCTATTAAGTCGGCTGAAATTTCAGGATTTTCATTTAAGGCTTCCAATGCCCAATGTACCCCCATTCCATAGGTTATAATTGTTACTTGATTTCCTTCTTTAATTAAACTTGCTTTTCCGAAAGGAATGGTATAATAATCGTCTGGAATTTCTTGTGAGATGCTTCTGTATAATCCTTTGTGTTCAAAATACATTACTGGATTAGGGTCTTCAAAAGCAGTATTTAACAAGCCTTTAGCATCATAAGGAAAAGCTGGATAAACTATTTTTAATCCTGGCACTTGCGTAAACCAAGCTTCATTACTTTGCGAGTGAAAAGGACCTGCAGCCATTCCTCCTCCTGTGGGCATACGTACCACTACATCGGCATTTTGTTGCCAACGATAATGTGTTTTTGCTAAATTGTTGCAAATTTGAGTCATACCTTCACTCACAAAATCGGCAAACTGCATTTCTACCATTGCTTTTTGTCCGTTTATGGAAAGCCCTAAACCAGCTCCTAAAATTGCTGATTCGCAAAGAGGTGTATTCCGAACCCTATTTTTTCCAAAAAGTGCCACAAAACCATCGGTAATTTTAAAAACACCACCATAATCTGCTATATCTTGACCCATTAACACAAGGTTAGGATGTTTTTCCATACTTTGTCTTAATCCATCTGAAATAGCATCAATCAACCGTTTTTCCGATTTTTTTTCGGAAGTAGGTTTTGTTTCTGAAAAAGCAAATGGAGCATACACATCGTTTAATTCGGTTTGCATATCTGCCACAATTTTTTCTTCATGGAATGCTTTTTCCCAATCGGTATTTATTTCTGTTTTTAGTATTGATTTTATGGTTTCTATTTTAGCATCATCTAACACTTTTTCTTCGACTAAATAATTTTCATAATTGACCACAGGATCTTTTTGCTGCCACTCGTCCATTAATTCTTGAGGTACATATTTTGTTCCTGAGGCTTCTTCATGTCCACGCATCCTGAATGTAAGGGCTTCCACTAAAACAGGTCTTGGTTTTTTACGAATGGATTCGGCAATCTGACTAATTTTATGATACACTTCTAAAATATTATTTCCATCAATTAATTCTGTTTCTATTCCATAGCCAATGCCTTTATCTATAAAGTTTTTGCAGATAAATTGTTCGCTTGATGGTGTTGAAAGTCCGTAGCCATTGTTTTCAACTAAAAAAATTACGGGTAGTTGCCATACTGCAGCCGTATTAATTGCTTCATGAAAATCGCCTTCACTTGCTCCGCCATCGCCAGTAAAAACTAAAGTTGCTTTTTCTTCATTATTTAATTTTTTGCCCAAAGCAATTCCATCTGCAACGCCCATTTGTGGACCAAGATGCGAAATCATACCTACAATTTTATAGTCTTGCGTTCCGAAATGAAAAGAACGATCTCTTCCCTTAGTAAAACCATTCATTTTTCCTTGAAACTGGGAAAACAAGCGATAAAGCGGAATGTTTCTGCTTGTAAAAACACCCAAATTTCGGTGCATTGGTAAAATATATTCGTCTTTATCCAACGCCATTGCAGAACCAACCGAAATTGCCTCCTGACCAATACCCGAAAACCATTTAGAGATTCTGCCCTGACGCAATAAAATCAGCATTTTTTCTTCTATTAAACGAGGAGTTAACAACGCCTTATAAAGCTCGATTAATTGCTCATCAGTATATTTTCTTCTATTAAATTTCATGGTCATAATTACTGTTTTTTTTGCAAGGTCAAAATTAACTGAATTTGTGTAACTTCGTGTTTTATTTTTTGAATAAAATTAGCTATATAAATAGTTTTACCTTTTAACTAAAAAAAATGAATCTACAAGCTATTATTGTTGCTTTTATTGTTTGTGCTGCTCTATTTTATTTAATTTATAAGTACATAATTAAGAGAAAAAAACATGATTGTGGTGATTGTGGTTTTAACAACTAAAGATTTAATTTGCTATAAATTCATAAAATCGTTAATCGTTAATCAAAAAAATGCCTAACTACTTATCTCACATCATTCCTTTTTTTAAAAGAATTGGACTTGCATTCTTAGTTTTTACACTATGTCGAATTTTCTTTTATATTGTTAATGCAAAACACTTTACAAATGTTTCCATAACCGATTTCATTTATGGAATTCGGTTCGATGCTGTTGCCATTTCTTATTTGTATCTGCCTTTTATTATTATGTCTATTATTCCTTTTTCATTTAGGAGTTTTAGAAAATACCAACGAACGCTTGCCATTTTATTTTATACATCTAATTCAATAGCAATAGTTTTAAACTTAGTTGATGTTGCATATTTTGATTTCACATTAAAACGAACAACTACTGATTTATTTAGCATGATAGGTGTTGGTGGAGGTGCAGATTTCATTAAACTACTACCTAATTACATTCTTGACTTTTGGTATGACTACATTTTATTGGCATTTTTAATTTGGGGCTCGTGGTATGTCTATAAAAAATATTGCCGCTATAAAGGAATGTTTTATCCTTATGTAAGAAAAAACTACCTTATTCAGTCCAGTATTTTTGTTCTAACTATAGGTTTATTAATCATTGGAATAAGAGGTGGCGTTCAACTTCGTCCGCTAAGCATTGTTAGTGCAGGTCAGTTCACTATTGCTCAAAACACGTCTCTTGTACTGAACACACCCTTTACCGTTTTAAAAACATTAGTAAAAGAAAAAGCGGAGGTTTTGCACTATTTTTCAGACGAAGAAGTTTCAACTATTTTTAATCCTGAAGTTACTATTGAAGGGAATGGTATTTTAAGAAATAAAAATGTGGTTTTTATCATTATTGAAAGTTTAGCAAAAGAATATGTTGGTTTTTTAAATGATGGGAATGGATACACCCCTTTTTTAGATTCCTTAATGAAAGATGGTTTTGTGTTTACCAATGCCTACGCAAATGGGCAAAAATCAATAGAATCATTACCCTCTATTTTAACAGGAATTCCTCAATTGATGGCAACTCCTTTTGTTGTTTCTAACTATGCTGGAAATTCTATTACCGGATTACCTCAATTACTAAAA